>CAIVXP010000105.1 GCA_903909905.1 Akkermansiaceae bacterium | reverse complement strand
CGCCCGCGCATTTTTCAATGCCAAGCCGGGCTTCTCGAAAGCCCCGCACCGTGTAGCCGTCAACGGATTCACCGGTTCCTCGATCTGGCATTCGATCTACGCTTTCCCGCCAACCTCGCAGGAATACTGGGACGCCGGGTTCGCCGACTTCGCGAAACGCTGGACCCCGATCCTCGATGCGTTCGATAAGGCGAATGTTGATTTCGCCCTCGAGGTGCATCCCACCGAGATCGCATTCGATATCGCCACCGCCGAGCGCGCCCTCGCCGCCGTGAAAAACCACCGCCGCTTCGGCTTCAACTACGACCCCTCGCACCTCGGCTACCAGGGAGTGGACTATGTCGCGTTCATCCGGAAACTCGGCACGCGCATTTTCCATGCCCACATCAAGGATGCGTGGTGGGGCCACGGCGACGGCTCGGTCGGCGTCTTCGGCGGCCACACGACCTTTGGCGACGCCCGCCGCCAGTGGGACTTCCGCTCGCCGGGTCGGGGCGACATCAATTTCGAGGAGGTCATTGTGGCCCTCAACGATGTCGGCTACCAAGGCCCGCTCTCGGTTGAATGGGAGGACATTCGCATGGATCGCATCCACGGCGCCACCGAGGCCGCTGCCTTCGTGCGCCAACTCGACTTCTCGCCGAGCGCCGTGGCGTTCGATGCGGCCTTCGACAAAAAGAAAGGGAAATCCAAATGAGAGCCGCCAACCGCAAAGTCCGCATGGGCATGGTGGGAGGCGGCCGCGGCGCCTTCATCGGAGGCGTCCACCGCATGGCGGCGGCCCTCGATGGCCAGATCGAACTCGTCTGCGGCGCGTTCAGCAGCGACCCGCAACGCTCGCGCGACTCAGGAGCCGATTTCTTCCTCCCGCCAGAGCGTTGCTACGGCAACTTCGAGGAGATGATGAAATCCGAAGCAGCACTGTCGCTGGGCGAGCGCATGGATTTCGTGGCGATCGTCACCCCGAACCATGTTCACTTTCCCGCAGCCAAAGCTGCGCTGGAACACGGTTTCCCGGTTCTCTCCGACAAGCCCGCGACCTTCAACCTCGCCGAGGCGAAGGAACTCAGTGCTCTCATCGCCACGAGCGGTCTCCTCTACGGCCTCACCCACAACTACACAGGTTATCCGCTCGTCAAAGAGGCTCGCGACATGGTGCGCTCCGGCCAACTCGGAAAAATCCGCAAGGTCGTGGTCGAATACCCGCAAGGCTGGCTCTCGACACGCATCGAGGAATCGGGCCAAAAACAAGCCGCCTGGCGCACCGATCCTACCAAATCGGGCGCGGCCGGTTGCCTCGGCGACATCGGTACCCACGCGGAAAACCTCGCCGAGTTCATCACCGGACTCCGCATTAAGGAACTCGCCGCCGACCTCACCACCTTTGTCGAAGGTCGCGCGCTCGATGACGACGGCAATGTCCTCCTCCGCTTCGATAACGGCGCGAAGGGCATCCTGCACTCGTCCCAGATTTCCGTGGGTGAGGAGAACAACCTCAACATCCGCGTCTATGGCGAACTCGGCGGGCTCGAGTGGCACCAACAGGAGCCGAATACTCTTCTTGTAAAATGGAACGACCGCCCAACGGAAATCCGCCGCACCGGCCTCGGCTACCTCGGCGCGAACGCCGCCGCGCACACGCGCATCCCCGCCGGCCACCCCGAGGGCTACCTCGAGGGTTTCGCCAACATTTACCGCAATTTCGCCAACCACCTCCGCGCCGTCATTGATGGCACCACGCCCGACGCCACAGCCCTCGACTACCCTAAGATCGAGGACGGCATCCGCGGCATGGCCTTCATCGAGGCGGCGGTGGACAGTTCAAAAAACAACGCCCGCTGGACCCTACTACCCGTATGAAAATCAAACACCTCGCCCTCGCAATCATTCTTGGCTCTTCAATTCTGACCCAAGCCGCCGACGCCCCCAAGCGCGTCCTCGTGTGCACCACCACCGTGGGGTTCCGTCACTCGTCGATTCCCTATGGCGAAGAAGCCCTCACGGCGTTGGACGCCTCCGCGCCGGACTTCGAGATCGTCACCTGGCTCCGCCAACCGGAGATCGAGGTGCCCCAAGGGCCCAAGCCTCCCCGCAAGCCGGCGCGCAACGCTCCCCAAGCCGAACTCGACAAATACACCGCCGCCCTCGCCGACCACAAAGAGACCATCGCAAAATGGAAGGTGGAGGGGAAATCGGATTCTAAAAAGGCGGAGTTCGATGCTGCGATGATCAAAACCCTCGAGGCTCTCTCGCCGCAGGCCCTGCGCGACAACCGCATCGATGCCGTGATTTTTTGCAACACTTCGGGAGCGTTGCCCTTGCCGGATCTCGAGGGGTTTGCCAACTGGGTGAAATCCGGCGGAGCATTCATCGGCATGCACGCAGGCAGCGACACTCTCAAGGACTCGCTCCCCTTCACCGACATGCTCTGTGGCACCTTCGACGGACACGGCCCCCAAGTTCCCGCCACTCTCCACGCGGGGGACAAGGAGCATCCAGCCAACGGCAATATCGGGGACATCTGGACCCTTTCCCAAGAGGAAATGTATCTCATCAAAAAACACGACCGCGACAAGGTTCGCTCGATCTGGTTCATGCGCCACCACCCGAACAAGCCGGAGGAAAAAGGCTTCTTCCCGGTCGCGTGGGTGCGCGGCCTCGGCGACGGACGCGTCTTCTACACCACACTGGGTCACCGCGAGGATATCTGGAGTATTGACCCCGCGCTTCCGAAACGCATTAATTCCATCGATACCGCTGCCCAATTCCGCAGCCATCTCCTCGGAGGAATCCGCTGGGCCCTCGGCCTGGCACCTGGCTCCGCCGAACCCAACCCCGCAACTAACTGAACACTGGCGTAAAGCCTACCAATCATCCACCCATGAGCTCAAACCCTGACAAAAACCAGCAACTCTTCTGGGGTTGCTTCATTGCCCTCGTCACCACCTCGTTCGCCTTTATCACGCGGGCGTTCCTCGTCAATGACCCCTCGCTCTGGCCCGCAGACCTGGGTCTGGACAAGGTCAAGGCCCAGGAACTTTTCGGTGCGGGCATCTGGCCGTTCGCCATCTCGATTATCCTCTTCAGCCTAGTCATCGACCGTGTGGGCTACCGGGCGGCGATGATTTTTAGCTTTGTCTGCTACGGCCTTTACGCCGTGCTCGCACTCCAAGCTCATGCCGTTCTCCATCCTGCAGGAGGTCCGCTGGAGGGCGAGGCTCTTGCCGCCGCGCGCGCATCTGCTTGGAACATGCTCTACATGGGATCGATCATTCTCGGGCTCGGCAATGGCACCGTGGAAGCCTTCATCAATCCCGTCGTCGCCACCCTCTTCAATCGCGAGAAGACAAAATGGCTGAACATCCTACACGCCGGCTGGCCAGCTGGCCTTGTAGTGGGCGGCCTCATCTCGATTTTCCTAGGCGCAAAGGTCGCTGCCGATTGGCGCATCCTTGTTTACCTCATTGCGATTCCGGCCATCGTTTACATGCTGATGCTGCTCCGCGCTAAATTCCCGGTGAACGAACGAGTCGCCGCCGGCGCCACCTATCGCGAGATGCTTGCGGAATTCGGCGCGCTCGGCGCGGCCATCGCGGGTTTCCTCGTCTTCAAACAACTCGGCATGGTTTTCGGTTGGCCACAGCCGGTCACCTGGACCCTTCTGATCGTCTCGGTTGCCGCCTACGGCCTCTATTGCCGCTCGCTGGGCCGCCCGATCCTCTTGCTCCTGTGCCTCATCATGATGCCGCTCGCAACCACTGAACTGGGAACCGACGGTGCCATCTCGGGCATCATGGAGGAACCACTCCACGCGATCGGCGCGAACCCGCTCTGGGTGCTTATCTACACCTCGAGCATCATGATGTGCCTCCGTTTCGTGGCCGGCCCGATCGTTCACAAACTGACCCCGCTCGGTCTTCTCGCCGTCTGCGCCACGCTCGCATGCGCTGGTCTTTTCCTTCTCTCGAAAGCCCACGGCCTCGCGTTCATCTTTTTTGCCGCGACCATCTACGGCGTTGGAAAAACCTTCTTCTGGCCGACCATGCTCGGTGTCGTTGCCGAACAAACCCCCAAAGGCGGAGCACTGACCTTGAACGCCATCGCAGGCATCGGCATGCTGACCGTCGGCATCCTCGGCGGCCCGCTCATCGGCGAAATGCAAGAACGCTCGATCGAATCCGCCATCGAGACCAAAACTCCCGGGGTTTACCAGGGCGTCTCGAAATCCGATTCGTATTTCTTCGGAACCTACCGCGCCTTGGACCCTCAGAAACTCGCGACTCTTCCTGAAACTCAATCGCAGGAAATTTCCACCATCGCCAAAACCGCCCGCCAAGGCTCGCTGGCAAAAGTCATCGTCTTCCCCGCGTTCATGCTCGTCTGCTACCTCGGCCTGATCGTGTGGTTCCGCTCCCGCGGTGGCTACAAGGCGGTCAACCTCTCGGCCAACCACTGATCGATCGCGGAAATCAGACTTCCCAGTCCGGGTCGCTGATAATTCGGCATTCGCCGCCAAGTTCGGTGGCGAACTCCGAAATTTGCTCGGGAGTCATGACGAAGCACGCCGTGGAAAAGGCATCTGCAAAAGGTGCCCTCGTGTGTTCGACCCAAACACCCCCGTGACGAGCGGCCCCACATCGGGCGATGGGATCGACAATATGCACGCCCTGCTGGGTGTTCCCTGAAGCGCCGAGGGCGGTTTGGCAGAGTTGGATTCGTCTCGTTCCGGTGCTGTGCGGAATTTCGATCGGCCAAGATTTCCCGCCCATGGCGAGTATGGTGCTGGCTCCAGAGGTAAGTAAGGCATCCTCCACTCCATGCAGCGCTAGGACTGCCGCCATCCGCTCGAGCGCAAATCCTTTTCCTATCCCGCCGAGATCGACCACGCGACCGGGCTCGATGCAGGAAACCAATGGGCGCTCAGGGTCCAGCACAATGCACCCCGAAAAAAGGACCTCGCCCTTAGAACCGGCCTTCACGGTATCCACCAGCGCTCCGGCGCAAGGATCGAAGAGACCTCCGGTGAGTGTGAAGGCCTCGAGCGCCAACCGCAGGCAGGCGTCACAATCATCGCTCAGGAAGAGCGACTCCCCGCTTTTCAGGGCGTTGATTCTCGAAACATCGCTCCCAGGAATGTAGCGGCTGAGCAGGTTTTCCAGTTCCTCGAGTTTCTGGAACGCCTCGCTCACCGCCGGATCGACAACGCGCGGCGACGAGTCCGCCACAAAAATCCTGAAAGTGGTTTTCATCGCATCCACCGCGTGGCGGATCAACCCTGGATCATTGAAAACGGGATAGATTTCCTTGCCGGCTATCATGGAGACTCCTCCTCGCGTCGCACATCGTTTCGGATAAAAACCGTCAGCGGCACCTCGTGGCGAAGCCCATAAAAGTAGGCCTGGTGCGTCGCGGTGAGCCTTTGGCCGTTTTTTTCAACCATGTCTGGCATCGCGATCACGACGGCGAAGTTTTCCAGATCCTCGGGAATGGTTTCGAAATAGCCTGTTGGGATGGTGGCGCGTAAATACCAGGGGAGGGGCCAGTAGCCTTTGCCGAGAATAGCCGTCCGCCCTTCGCGAAAGCTCGCGGATTTTTTCTTCAGCACATGGAGGCGTCTTTGAAGACGTTGGATGTCTGAGGAGGTCTGGGAATAGGCCAAGGGATTCCTCGCATCGTTCGGAAAACGAAAAGCCGCCGCTACGGTTTGCTGAAGTTGGAACAGCACGACGAGTCCCGTGAGAGAAACTCCAGCCAATGCCCGGGGACGCGCCGCTGCAATGCAGCTTGCGGCCCCGGCGCCCGCGAGCAAACAGACCTGCATCCAAGGAACCATCATCAGCCACGGGGTCTTGTAGGAGATTGCCGAATAAATGGCGAACTGAACCACTGTGGAAATCGCCAGCAATCGCAAAAAAGGATTCGCCCCGCGCCAAGCTGTCCATGCCCCCGCCAAAGCAAGCACCGCCACTCCCGCCTCGCTCCACCATTGGGGCGGGCGGTGTTTCGGAGTGATCAATAAATCCCAATAATAAAGCAGCGGCTTCGCATGCTTCGGATCGGTCGCGTAGCCCGCATAGGTCGAAAAAAAGGATAGCGGATTTCCATAAGCCAAGACCAAGACCGTGAGAAATGCCACTAGCGCACAAGCGGTCGCAACCGCGAGGTGGCGTCTGCTTCTGTGCGCTCCCGCCACGAGAAGTCCGATCAACCACGAACAGGCCACGATGGCGAAAGTTTCCTTCGTTGCCGCCATTAGCCCGAGGGCAAGACCTCCGCAAACAGCCGCGAGCCGCGAAGGCGAAGTCATCCACCAACCTAGGCACGCCAGTGCAGCCGCCGTGAAAAGCGCCAGCAGCGGTTCATGGATGAAAATCCGCGAATAAAAGCAGAGGAGGGGAGAGGTCGCCAAAAATAAAGCCCCCGCGAGCGCGCCCATTTCTCCCAGCCACCGCCGCAGGAGGAGAGGCAGCAGGATGATCAGCGATCCGCACAACGCCGCGACTCCACGCAGCGTCAGGATATCCAGATCCTCAAAAGATTTTTCTCCAGCCAAACACCCGCTCCAGGAGGCGATCAAGGAAAGGGAGGGTCCGTGATAATGTGAGGGATCGAAAGAATAGCCTCGGCCCTCCAAACGACCGGCGGTGATTTTCGCCCCGACCGCCTCGTCGGCGTGCAGGGGTGCGCCGGACAAATCCAAAAATCTTAACACCGCCCCGAGCAGAAATACGGGAACCCAAAGCCAGCGGTGGGTAGAAACTGTCACCCCGCCAGCCTGTTGTTGGTCGCTGCAATAGTCAAGGGGGCCGGGTCGTCTGGCTCGTGAGCATGTAGATTCCACCAGTCCGCGCTTCCTTCATCGCCATCTTTGTCGATCGCGGTTGGGTGGATTTCACGGAGACTTGGTGCTTCTCCTGGGGCGTGGCGATTGTTGATTTGAAATATTTCAAACATCAGGAGCGAGCCTTGCTGTTGAACCTTTTTGTGGAGTTAAACGCCTCCATGCTCGGCGCATCACTTGCAACATTCCTATCGATGGCAAAATCCCTTCCAGCAGGTTTTTCAAACAGGGCAAGTGAACCCATGGATGGAACCCCAATGAATCTTGTTGACAAAAAATGATCAAATTTTGTCATGAATGGAGAAGACGCCCTTGGGGTGTTCCCTCAGAGTCGGGAAAAGAAGACCGGTGGCGAATATTTTCCCTCAATCACGAATCCGCTAACTCACGCAGTCCTCAATAAACTCAAAACCAAATGACGCCCCTCATCCTTGCATCTGCGGCCGGAACAAACTCCACTTCGATCCACCTCACAACAATCGACTGGGCCATCGTGGCCCTCTATGCCCTGACCATTGTAACCATAGGCCTTTTGGTGACCAAAAAGCCAAAAAACAGCGAGGCCTATTTTCTCGCTGGCCGCTCGCTTCGTTGGCCGATGATCGGAGGCTCATTGTTTGCAGCCAACATTTCTGCTGAGCATTTCGTGGCGCTCGCGGGCAGTGGTTTCGCCGTTGGCATCGCCATCGCTGCCTGGGAGTGGTCGGCTGTATTCTGCCTAGCCCCTCTGATCCTGCTCTTTCTGCCCTTTTACATACGGAACAAAATCTACACGGTTCCAGAGTTTTTGGAGCGTCGGTTTGGACCGGCTGTGCGAATGACTTTTTCGCTCTTCATGATCGTTCTCTCCGTTTTGGCGAAAATCTCCATCTCGCTCTGGGCGGCTTCGCTAGTCATGGTGCCTGTCTTCGGTCTACAGAATGGCCTGCAGATCTTTGGTATGCACTTTGGAGGTCAGACCGTTTTGATCTGGGGCATCGGCCTCATGACGGCGATCTACACAATGAAAGGTGGACTCAAGGCCGTTGTCATAACGGACTCACTCCAATCCATAGTGCTGCTCGTTGCGGGTTTTATCCTCCTGTGGATCGGCATGAATGCCGTTGGCGGATGGGATGGAATGAAGGTCGGTCTTGACATAGCACAGGCAAAGACGGGCCGAGATTACCTAAACATGATCCAACCCGCCACAGATG
>CAIVXP010000104.1 GCA_903909905.1 Akkermansiaceae bacterium | reverse complement strand
TCGGTCGAGGTCGAGTATCAGCATGTGAGGAGCCGGCTCTTCGATGTGTTGATGGCGTGGATGGCGGACCTGCTGAGATTGCGGAGTGGTTCGGGTGGATTGGATTTTCCGGCATCGGCCGAGGCCCTGCGTGCGGTGGCACAAAAGGAAAGCGAGACGCGACTGTTGAGGCGCATGGAGGCGCTGGATGAATTGAGGCGCACCTTGGAGACCAACGCCTCCGAGTCGTTGGCGATGGAGGTGGGATTTCTCAAGGCCTTCGGTTGAGCGACTTGAGAATTTTTCCGATCGATCAGGCCGACTTGTCGTTGGCTTTCGGTTTGCGGAATTCCGGCGCTTTCGGTGGTGAATCAGGTGCGATTTTTTCGATCGATTCGGTGGGGATCCAGCCGCGGGTTTTCGTGGCGAAGCCAACATAGGACCAGCGGTCCGATTGATGGAAAATCGTGCAGAGTGAGCCCGGGGGGGCATCGATCACTTCGGGCGATGTGCGGGAGGCCTCGCTGTGGAGTTTGGCGTTATCGTAAATGATCACGGCTTGTTGTTGGTCTTTGGCGAATTCGCCGTCCTTCGGATAAGCGCGCCATGCGAGTGTGGCGCAGAAGACGATCATCGGTCCAAGGATCAGGCCGACGGTGGCAAAGTAGCGAGTGGGCGAACTGCGTTTGGTGGCGGCAATGGTGAGCAGCGAGAGGGCAAAAATCCAGAGGCCCGACCACAGCAGGTTTTTCCATGTGTTGATGGAAATGCGCGCGAGGGTGGTTTGGAAGGCTGGGCGGTTGATGGTGATTGAGCCGTATTTTCGTTCGATGAAGCGCAGGTTTTGGCGAGCCTCGGCATGTTGTGGATCGAGGTTGAGTGCGCGGCGGTAATAGAGTGCGGCGTTGCCTGGCGAGTTACCGCGATAGCATGCGTTGCCGATGTTGTAGAGGATATCGGGCGTGAGTGATTCGTAGGGGGCAGATTCGAGCCAAATTTTTGCAGCTTCGGAGTAGCGGGCTGTGTCGTAGGCGGTTTTGGCGTTCTCGGCCGCGTCCGCATGCGGAGTTGTGCCGAGCATCGCGAGTGCGATCCATGCGAGCGCAGCTTTGCGAAGCGTTTTGAGAATCGATTCGCGGTGCGAGCGATCGATGGGAGTACTGGAGGGTTTGGGCTTGAAGCATTCCGTGTCGCGTTCGGCGAGGATCGCTTGGAGTTCGGGTGTGTGTTGGCTGCCGAGTTGGCGTTCGATGAAATGTCCTGCCGCGAGCAGGAAGGAAATCCGGTCGTCGCCTTTCATGCGCTCAAGTTCTTTGAGTTCCTTGTGGCGTTGTTTTTTTGCCGGGTCATGCGGATGGCGTTGTCGGAATCTCATGGCGATGGCCTTGATGACGAGGATCGCGGCAAAAAATCCGGCGATCGCGTGGAGCAGCCAATTTGGAAATGGTTTGCCTGATGAATGAGCCGTGTTGGAGGAATCGATGATGCCGAGGATATCGGTCATGCGTTCGACAGGCGTATCGGCCGCAGGTGGTGGCGTGCCCGGTGCGGGCGCTTGGGTGCTTTGTGGCGCCGGTTTCATTTGCAGTGGCGTGGGCGCGGTGGTGATTGTTTCGTAGCTTTGTTTTTTTGGATCGAAGTAAACGAGCTTGAATCCTGGCAGTGCGGATTTTAGTTCGAGTGGTCGCATGAATTGCTGAAAGACCGTTTGGCCTGAGAGTTCGCGTCGTTCGTCGCCGCGTTGGGCGGGTGAGGCATCGTAAACTTTCCATCCGTCCGGATCGATCGGTTTCGGTGGGCGGACCGTATCGAGATTGCCGCTGCCACTGACGATGATCTCGACCGGGATCGGATCGCCTTCGGTGACTTCGGTTTGGCTGACCGTGGCGGAGATGTTGAAGTTTCCGACCGCATTTTCAAATCCTTCTGGCGCGTTGGTTGGCAGCGGGCGTGCATTGACTCGCAGTTCTGGAACCGAGACATTTGTTTCGAGATTGACCCGTCGCGGGAAGCCATCGAGGACCATTTGGGTGGTGACGAGGCGAATGCTTGCGGGGCCGATGCCGATCGAACCGCTGCGGGTGGCGGTGAGTGTGCTCGGGTAGGCGACCGAGACGCAGGGCACACCGAGCAGGTTCACATTGCCACGCATCTGTGACGGCTGGAAGCGCCAGCAGGTGAGTCCGTCGCGCGTGAAGTCGGGAATGCCCCAGTCTTCGACAAACAGGTCGCGCGGCACAAAGAGTTTGATTTCGATCGGAATTGTTTCGCCGTCGTAAGGTTGATTATTCATCACCTTGAAGGCGCTGGCGTAGGGCACGCTGCGTCCGCCGATCATGACTTCCGACCATTTCAATTCGTCGGGATTAAATACGGAAAATTCGAGTGATTCTGTTTTTGATCGGATGCCGCCGGCATTGACCTCGATGGGTGGGATGGTGAAGTTGCCGATCTCGTAAGAGGTGACCAAGAATTCAAAAATATATTCGAGTCTTCGGCCGGGTAGAAGTCGGGTTTGAGCGCCGCGGCTGGTGGCGGCGATTTGCACGCCGGGGATATTTGGAATTTGCGGGATTGAATTGGGAACGGCGCCCGATACGCAAACTTCCAACAACGCTTGTTCGCCACGGGTGAGGAATCTCGATGACAGGCGGCTGATTGTTTCGGCGGATACGATCGGGCTTGAGGCGAGCATCGTGATGATCGCGGTCGCAATAATCGTGAGGTATTGAATTGCTTTCATGGCGTTACCAGTCTTTGGCAGGTGGATTGAATTCGCGTTGACCCGGCGTGAGCGGCCCCTTCTCGAGGTCGGCGCTGTCCTTAAGGATGCGGCGCGCGCGTTTCTCTGGGGTTTCGTTCGGGTCATCGGCTTTGTCACCCTTGTTCTTATCCTTGCCGTTATCTTCCTTTGGCTTTGGCTCTTTGCCGTCCGAGCCATCTTTCTTGTCGCGTTTTTTGTCGCCTTTGTCGCCGGGTGATTTCGAGTCTTTGTTTTGTTGGTCGCCGTCCTGATTTTCGTCCGGATCTCCGTCGCCCTCATCGGGTTCTGATTCGCCTTCACCGCCGGGTTGAGGCATGGGGCAGCTTTGTTGGGCCTTTTCCTTTTCCTCTTCGAGCAACTCGCGGAGGCGCTTGAGATAGGTGATCGTCATCTGCCGGTTGTTTTTTGCGGCGTTGTTGTTTTGGGATTGGGCTTCGGCCGATTCACAATGGCGGACGGCATCCGTCCAGTTGGTGATCAGCGCTTCGATTTTTTCCACTTCACCGTCCTCTTCGGCGTCGGCGATTTTTTTGATCCGGCTGCGGGCGATTTGATCGAACTGCGCCATGTCGGGAGTTTTTTTGGGATCTTGTGGGTAAGCGGATCCGGCGAGTTCAAGCCAGCCGAGCTGGAACAGCGTGTTGGCCATGCCGAGATGGGCCTCGGCGAGGACATCGGGATTGTTGGCGTCGAGTGATTTGCTGAATGCCGAGCGCGCGGATTTGAAGGAGCCGCCGCGCAGTGAGGCGATGCCTTCGCCGAGGTGGTATCGCGAGCGGAGATTTGATGACCGAGTTTCCTTGGCGAGTTTGCGGTAAATTTGTGAAGAGGCGGTGAAATTCTTTTCCGAAAGGAATCGTGCCGCGTCCTTCGCATCATCGGCTTGAGAAGGATCGGGCATCAAAAATATGGCAAGTGCCGCTGCGGCCTTGCCAACACCGCGCCAGCGAGTGCCGATGATGATTGATGCAAATAGGAGCGCGATCGCCGGCAGCAAGAACCATTGGTAGCATTCAACGGAAATATCGCGCTGGCGGCCTTCCATTTCGAACGCGTCGAGTTCCTTGATCGCGTTTTTCACCAAAGATGCGATGTCGTCGCCTGATCCGGCGGCGGTGTATTTGCCGCTGGTGGCTTCGGCGAGTTTGCGCAGGACCTCGGGTTGCAGGCGGCTTATGACTGGCTGACCGTTTTCATCGATCATGCGGTTGCCGGGGAAATCTGCGTTGGGAACATAGTCGCCATTTTCCGTGCCGATGCCGATGGCGAGGATGTTGACACCGGCCAATTTCGCTTCGCTGGCGATGTCGTCGAGTGAGCCGTCGTGTTTTTCGCCATCGCTGAAGATGACGAGCGCGTTTTGTTTTTGTCCGGTTTTCTTGAGCGTGTCGATGGCCAGTTCGACTGCCTCTTTGAGGTTGGATCCGCCGAGGGTCGTCCAGTTTTCATCGATCTGCTCGACGGTTTGGCGAACGGCGGCGTGGTCGACCGTGAGGGGTGCGTAAACATACGAACTGCCGGCGAAGCCGATGATGCCGACGCGCTCATTGGGGAGTTCTTCAAGCAGTTCGTAGATTGCAATTTTTGCGCGGGAGAGGCGATCAGGCTTTACATCCTGGACTCGCATGCTGCGAGAGAGGTCGAGAGCGATGAGTACATTGCGGCTGAGGATTTTTTCCTCGCGGGTGCCGGCCTTTTCGTGGGGGCGTGTGAGGGCGGTGACGAGACCGATGCAGGCGAGCAAAAGTAATGAAAATGAGATCCAGCGAGCAAGCGGGCTGCGGCGTTTGATGAGAATCGGGCGCAAGCGATCGGCGGCGAAAGCCTGCCATTGCGAGCGACGCAGGCGTGCGACCACGACTGCGAGCACCGCTAAGATGATTGGCAGTGCAAGCGCGAAGAGCCATGCTGGATGGGCGAGGTTCAAGATCGGATCAGGCGGTGGGAGGTGGATTGAAAGCAAGCCGGGCGGCGCAAACGAGAGCTGCGATGAGCGATGGAATCATGAACCAATGGAACAGCTCGCGGTCGTCGATGATCGTGAGGCTGCGGGCTTCGGTTTTTTCGAGTTGGTTGATGGTCGTGAATGTTTCGCGCAGCGATTTGAGGTTTTGTGCCCAGTAGTGTTCGCCGCCGGTGAGGGAGGCGATTTTTTTGAGTGTTGGGATGTCGAATTCTTGGTAGGGAAACCGCATGATGCTGCGGTCGACGCGGCCTTCTTTGGTGCCGATTGCGATCGTGTAAATTTTAACACCGAGCGTCATTGCGTGTTCGGCCGCTTCGACGGGTGAGATTTTTCCCGAGTTGCTGGCACCATCGGTGATGAGGAGGATGATTTTGCTTTTTGCGTCGCGGGCATCAAGTCGTGAAGCGGCGGCGGCGAGTGCGGATCCGATGGCGGTGCCTTGTTCCTTCACTGTGCCGCGTTCGAACTGGTCGTTGAGGCGGAGTTCGTTGAGCGCGCGGCGCAGCCATTTGTGATCGAGAGTAATCGGGCTCGCATCGCGCGGGCGTCCGGCGAAGGCGACGAGGCCCATGCGGTCGTCGGGTCGGCGGCCGATGAAATCATCGACCACCGCTTTTGCGACATCGATGCGTTTTGCGCGCTGGCCTTCGTCGACGAAGTCATCGATGTCCATTGAGAGCGAGACATCGAGAGCGATCATGATGTCGATGCCGCTGGCGCTGCGGCTTTGGTATTCGTTTCTCCAAACCGGGCGTGCCATGGAGAGGATGGCGAAGAGCAGTGCGATCGCGGCGAGGGGTAGGCTAATGCCGCCGGCGGTTTCGCGCACCTGTCGGCCGAGGCTCATGAGGATCGACAGGTTGGGAAATGTCACCGCCGCTTCGGCACCGCGTCCTCGCCGAAGAAACAGGGCGAGCAGGAGTGGCAGCGTGAGC
>CAIVXP010000103.1 GCA_903909905.1 Akkermansiaceae bacterium | reverse complement strand
GACAAGCGGCAATCGCGCGCGCCACAATTTCCTCATTGAAGTTCCAAAGGTCCTCGATGGATCCGCCGCCACGCCCGACGATTAAAACCTGGCAGCGCGGCAAACCAAAATCATCCGGCTGCCCCATCCTTTCGATCGCCTTCGCAATTTCAACCTCCGCCCCTTTTCCCTGCACTCTCACCGGATAAAGCACCGCCTTCACCCATGGCGCGCGCCGCGACAAGACATTCAGCATGTCCTGCAAAGCCGCACCCGACTCTGATGTCACGATACCCACCACGCGCGGGAAAAACGGCAGCGGTTTTTTGCGTTCTGCATCAAACAATCCCTCTTCCTGCAGACGCCGCTTGAGTTGCTCGAACTTCGCCTGCAAGTCCCCCGCTCCGGCACGCTCGACTTGCCGCACGATGACCTGCAATTGCCCGCGTGCCTCATAGACGCTGGCCTCAGCAAACACCCGCACCTTGGCGCCATCCACCAAAGCTACCGAACCCTCGCGTCTCGCTGCGGAAAACATCACGCACTGGATCTGCGCGCCTTCGTCCTTGAGCGTAAAATACCAATGCCCGCTTCCCTGTTTCTTGAGGTTCGAGACTTCGCCCTCGACCCACAGCTCGCCAATCTCGCCCTCGAGAACAAACTTCATCCGCCGCAAAAGTTGCGTCACCGACAAGGCAGCATCCGCGACGGGCTTGGAACGCGAAAACAAATCCACGCCCAAATCTGCCAGCCACACGGAAAATGATCGAGTAGGAAAATTTCCCGCAAAAAAACAATTTGCCCGCCCACTTCGATTGCCCGCTTTCCACACGCGAATTCCGGCGTTATGAAAACCCCGTGATCCGCTCGCTGCGATTGATGGACTTCAGGTGCTTTGAGTCGCTCGATCTCGAAGCACCCGAAGCCGGCGCCATCCTCACCGGCGACAATGCCCAAGGGAAAACCTCGATCCTCGAAGCGATCTGCATGCTGGTGCGACTGCAATCCCCACGCAGCCACCGACTCGCCACGCTCGCTCGTTTTGGCAAAGATGGATTCGGCATCGCCGGCAACGCATGGAACGAAGAACGACAGGTGAAATGGAACCGCAGCGGCATCATCCTCAAACAGGACAACACACCCTGCGCCAGCCGCTCGGACTACCTCGCACAGGGCGGCCTCATCGTATGGATGGGCAATGAAGACCTTGAGCTCATCCGCGGCCCCGGCGAAACCCGACGACGCTATCTCGATTTTATCGGCTCGCAAATCAACCCCGCCTACCGCCGCTCATTGGCTCGCTACCGTCGCGCGCTGCTCGCCAAAAACCTGCTGCTGCGCGAAGGCCACGGCCGCGAAAAAGAAATCCTCTCCTACGATCAGATCCTCGTCGAACACGGCAGCCAAATCGTCCGCGCCCGCGCGCAAATGATCGCGCAACTCAACCCCTTCGCTGCCGAAGCACAGGCGACCATCAGCGGCAAAAACGAATCGCTCACGCTCGATTATATCCCGGCCAGCGGACCCGATCTCCACCAGTCGATCATTGACGCCCGCGAACGCGAACGACGCACCCGCCAATCGGTGGTCGGCCCCCACCGCGATGACATCTCGCTGCGCATCGACGGCAAACCCGCCGCCGATTTCGCCAGCGAAGGCCAACAACGCACGATCGCGCTCGCCCTCAAACTCGCGCAAGGCCGCTTGCTCGAAACCGCCGCCAAATCCACCCCGGTCTACCTGCTCGACGACATCTTCGGCGAACTCGACCCCCTCCGCCGCAACGCACTCATCAGCCACATGCCCGCAAACGCCCAAAAGTGGATCACCACCACCCACCTTGATTGGCTGAAATCCACCCATAGCCTCGGCCCAATCGCCCGCTTCGCCATCAAGGCAGGCACCTGCTCGGCAAGTCCTGCATAAGCGGAAAGGACGTCCCGTCCTTTCATCAATTTTCATGGCTTTCGTGGTTCCCCAAAAAACACAAAAGCCCGGGAAATTCCCGGGCTTTTGGAGAAATTGATGACCTGAAAAAATCAGCGCGAATAAAGCTCGACGATGAGCTGCTCGTTGACGACCGGATCGATGTCGGAGCGCTCAGGCACTCGCGAAACGGTGACCTCAAGCTTGTCCTTATCAACATTGAGCCAATCGCACGAAGGCATTGATTGGGTAAGGTCGGTCATGCGAATGACGAGCTGCTGTGAGGAAGGCTTGGCACCGACCTTGATGACATCGCCTGGCTTGACTTGATAGCTCGCAATGTCGACGCAGTGACCGTTCACAAGGATGTGGCCGTGGTTGACGATTTGGCGCGCAGCCTGACGGGAGTTACCGAAACCGGCGCGATAGCAAACATTGTCCAGACGGGTTTCAAGCAACTGGAGAAGGATCACACCGGTCACACCACGACGCCTTGCGGCTTCTTCGTAGTAACCGCGGAACTGCTTCTCGAGCACGCCGTATTGGAAGCGGAGCTTTTGCTTTTCGCCAAGTGCGACGGAGTATTCGCTCTTCTTCTTGCGACCGGCGCGCACACCGTGCTGACCGGGCGGGAAGTTGCGACGCTCAAGCGCCTTGGAAGAGCCAAAGAGTGCGACGCCAAAACGGCGGCTGATCTTGGTACGGGGACCTGTGTAACGAGCCATGTTGTGAAATAAGTAAGTTGGATATTAAACGCGGCGAGCCTTCTTCGGGCGGCAGCCATTGTGCGGAATCGGAGTCACGTCGCGAATGGAAAGGATTTCCAAGCCAAGGCCTTGCACGGCGCGAACCGCGGACTCACGGCCAGAACCTGGACCCTTGACGCGGACATCGACCTCCTTGAGGCCATGGCCCATCGCTTGGCGGCAGGCGTCTTGCGACACCACCTGCGCGGCGTATGCGGTGCTCTTGCGTGATCCCTTGAAGCCCATCTTGCCGGCAGTCGACCAACCGATCGCATTGCCGTTGACATCGGTCACGCTGACCAAGGTGTTGTTGAAGGTGGCGGTCACATGGACCACTCCGCGGGAGACGTTCTTCGAACCCTTCGCTTTGTGGATCTTGATCTCCTCTTCACCTCCGCCGATCTCGGCGAAAATGTCGCGCTTGGCTTCCTTCTTGGGAGCCTCGGCAACTGCCTCCGGCGCTGGGGCCGCTGCGGCAGCCTTCACTTCGGCTTCGGTTTCCTGATTGGTTTCTTGGTCGGACATGAATCAATGATAGATAGGATTACTTCTTAACGCCCACGGTCTTCTTCTTGCCCTTGCGGGTGCGAGCATTGGTGCGGGTACGCTGACCGCGAACAGGGAGGCCGCGCTTGTGGCGGATGCCGCGATAGCAGTTGATCGAGGTGAGGCGCTTCATCTGAGCCTGACGCTCACGGCGCAAGTCGCCCTCGACGAGAACGCCTTCGGTCTGGATGACCTGGGAAATGCGGACCAGCTGGTCTTCGGTGAGTTGCCCGGTGCGGATGTTGGGGTCGATTCCCGCATGCTCGAGAATCTTGGCGGCCGTTGGACGGCCAATGCCAAACATGTAGGGAAGAGAAGCTTCGATGCGCTTCTCGTTGGGGATTTCAATGCCTAGGATGCGTGCCATAGTATGCGGAGTTTCGCGTGGATGCCGGGACATTCGGGAGTGTCTCCGAGCCCCTGCGGGGCGGGTGATTTACCAAACAATCAAGATCTGGCAAGCCGGAAATGGAAATTTTCTTCTCTTCTGAACAAAAAAGTGGGCTCGCAAAATCACGTCGAGGAAAAGGCACAGGCGGATGAAGCTGCGACAATCCCGACAAGCGACCAAAGAAAAGTGAAAAAACACTTCAAGGCGAGGCAATGATGGGATCACCCGGGGCTAGCGAGCGAAAATGGCGTAAATTGAGCGTGTAAAGGGCACCGCAACCGACACTGAGAGCACCGACGAGATGGAGAGCGTCGTAGATGGCCCCGCTGGACAGATTTCCAGTGACCGTCAGTTTCATGGCCTCATGGTAATGGTCGGCGCTCAATGGGATGAGGACTAAATGCCCAAGGATGCTTTCACCAATGATGCGCTTGGCCTCGGCTGGAAGCAGACGGGGTTTGAGCGGCAATGCGGTGAGCGTGGCGAAAAGTTCGGCCAGGCAATGGGTCGTCAAATACCCCTGCACCAAGCCATCTTTAACCGCTTTGAGCCTGGGAAACGCAATGGCGTGATGGGGGTGTTGCTGAAGCAGCGCCGCGACAAGAGTGGAAGTGTCAAAACAGACTTTCATGACTCAAAGCCCACCAATCTCAGTGCTGCGATTTTTTCTTTGCTCTTCCAAAAATACCCCAATGTCCCAAGCCAATGGCGGAACTTCACTGGAGCAAACAAGAATCCCGCTTTCCTCAGCAAGCGAAGATGCCGGGGTCGCAGGGCGTAGCCGAATCCCATCCGGCTCAATGGTGATTTCCATATCGTCACCCGGCTTCAGTGCAAAACGATCCCGGATGGCCTTGGGCACCACAATCCGACTCATGCGATCAAGCGTGATTTGCATGGTAATATAAATGGCATTTCCTAGCGGAATTGTCAATCAGGCGATCGGGACCGACATTTTGCAATTCTCTGCCCCACCCCGCCACTAAGATCACTTCTGGACAAAAACCCGCACGAATCTAGCTTTGCGTCCTATCTCAGACATGGAATCCCACACCAACTTCCCCCCGCAACTACCCGAAGACGATGTCGCCGCCATCGACGAACTTGGAAAAATCCACCAAGTCCTGCGGAACGAAATCGGCAAGGTGATCATCGGCCAGGAACAAGTGATCCAGCAGCTCACGATCTGCCTCTTCGCCAATGGCCACGCGCTACTCATGGGCGTCCCCGGCCTCGCCAAAACTCTCCTCGTTTCCTCGGTCGCGCAGACCTTCGACCTCACCTTCAACCGCATTCAGTTCACACCAGACCTGATGCCCGCCGACATCACGGGCACCGACATCATCCAGGAATCCGGCGCAGGTGGCCGCAGGGAGTTCGAGTTCATCAAAGGTCCGGTTTTTTCCCACATGGTACTCGCCGATGAAATCAACCGCGCGCCCGCCAAAACCCAATCAGCCATGCTCGAGGCGATGCAGGAAAAAAAGGTGACCGTCCTTGGCCAGACCTACTCACTTCCCTCGCCATTCTTCGTCCTCGCCACTCAAAATCCGATCGAACAAGAAGGCACTTACCCGCTACCCGAAGCGCAACTCGACCGCTTCATGTTCCTCATCGAGGTCGATTACCCTTCGCTCGAAGAGGAAACCCGCATCGCCCGCGAAACCACCGGCGGCCACGGCACACCACTCGAGAAATTGATCGACGGACCCAAGATCCTCGCCTGCCAGCAACTCGTGCGACGCCTCCCCGTGCCAGAACATGTCTATCAAGCCGCCGTCCGCCTCGTGCGCAAAACTCGCCCCGGCCAAGCGGACACACCCGCATGGGTCAACGACTCGGTCGCTTGGGGTGCCGGTCCCCGCGCCGTCCAGTACCTGGTCCTCGGCGCAAAATCCCGCGCCGCCCTGCGCGGATCCTACATGGCCTCGCTCGAAGACCTCGAAGCCATCGCCCCCGCCGTTCTCAACCACCGGGTCATCACCAACTTCAACGCGGAATCCCAAGGCATGAATTCCAAAAAAATCGTCGAGCGCCTGATCCGCGAATCACGCGAGGAGTGATGCACTCCGCCAATCATGAAATACGATTTCATAGATAGCCCACTGCTAGCCAGGCTCGCCTCGCTTCCTGTCGAGGCCCGCATCGCAATGACCGGCAACATGGCTGGCCGCCACCGCTCGCCACACCGCGGTTCATCGGTCGAATTCGCCGAGTACCGCAAGTATGTCCCCGGCGATGATACCCGCCGGCTCGACTGGAAAGCCTTCGCGCGCTCAGACCGATTTTACATCAAGGAATACGAAGCCGACACCAACATGCGCGCGATCTTTGTGGTCGACGCGTCCGGCTCGATGAACTTCCAAAGCGACGGCGAATCAAAATTCACATACGCACGCCGCATCGCCGCGTCGCTCGCCTATCTGCTCGTGAACCAGGGCGACGCCGCGGGCCTCTCGGTCTGTGCCGAGAAACTCCAACTCGAGATTCCGCCCAGCCGCCGCGCAGCCCACCTCGAACGGATTTTTTCCGCGCTCGATTCAATCGCACCCGCGGGCGAAACCGGCCTCGCCAGCGCCCTTCACGCGATCGCGTCGAAAGCCCCGCGCCGCTCCTTCGTCGTAATCCTTTCCGACCTACTTACCGATACAGCCTCGCTCGCCAACGCCCTGCGTCACATGCAGCAGCGAAAACATGATGTTTCTGTCTTCCACCTGATGGACCCCGCCGAAATCAATTTCGATTTCAAACGCCCCCACCGTTTCGTCGACATGGAAAACAACAGCTCGATCGTCGCCGAACCCGAACTCATAGCGGACGAATACCAACTCGCACTCAACGCATTTCTCCAATCCGTCCGCAAGGAATGCGCCGAAGCCCGCTGCGACTATCGCTTCATCACCACCAACTCCCCAATCGAACCAATCCTACGCGAATTCCTCACAGCAAGATTTGCTAAATCGAAGCACTGACGATGAAGCACTAAACTCATGCTCCTCCTCTCACCAGCGCTGCTTTGGTTCCTGCTTGCCGCTGCCGTGCCGGTCGTCATCCACCTCGTAAACCGACGCCGCCACAAAACCATGAAATGGGCGGCCATGCGCTTCCTGCTCAGCGCAACACGCCAGTACCGCGGCGAAAAAAAACTCCGGCACATCGCCATCCTCACCTGCCGCGCGTTGGGCATCATCGCACTCTCAATGGCCGCCGCCCGACCCGTCATTTCGGAAGTCATCGGATGGGGACGAGGCTCGATCAACACGGTCATCTTCATTCTCGATCGCTCGGCATCGATGGAAATCAAATCCGCAGCAACCAACCAATCGCGACGCGAAAGCGCGTTGGAAAAAGTTGCCGCCACCATCAAAAACCTCGGCAATCCGCGCCTCATGCTTGTCGATAGCGCCAGCGGCGACCTCCAGGAAATTTACTCTCCGGAACTCCTTGCCTCACTCTCATCCACCGCACCAACCGACACCTCTGCCAACATTCCATCGCTCTTGAGCCAAGCCACCTCACGGCTTGCCGACATTCTGGGTCGCACGGAAATTTGGATCGCCTCCGATCTCCAAAAATCCAACTGGATGCCGTCTGACGACCGTTGGGAAACCATTCGTTCCGAAATTGCGACACTTCCAAAACCGCCCGCCATCCGCGTGCTCGCGATGACCGGCGAGACAAGCCCCAACGCCTCAATCCGCATCACCGGATCCCGCCGCAGTGGCGATGAATTGCTGCTCGATGTGGAAATCGAGAGCCACGGCAACATGAATGAAAAACAAACATCTCTCACCACTCATCTCAATGGCACCAACACTGGCGAGATACTGTCCGCCGCAGGTTCGCTGACCCGCTTTCAAAAACGCATCAACCTACATGCCACGCAGGAGACCGGCTGCGGTTGGCTCGCATTGCCACCCGATGGCAACCCACGCGACAATGTCGCCTACTTTGTTTACAGCCCTTCGCGCAAACCGCTCACGTTGATTGTTTCCACTCCCGGCGAAACTGCCAACTATCTCGCACTTGCGGCAGCCCCACCCGGCACGAACATGGAAAGGCAAATCGTTTCTCCTGAACAAGCGCTGCAAAAAATCTCACCGGAGTTTTCCGCAATCCTCTGGCCATCCCCCATGCCCGAAGGACCGACCGCCGAAGCCATGGAACGCTTCTTCGCTTCCGGCGGCCATGCCTGTTTCTTCGCCCCCGGTACGCAATCACCCAATACCTTTAAGAAACTTGCATGGGGCGAAACCCAGATCTCGCCCAACGATAAATTTTTCGTCCTCGGCGATTGGAACCGCAGCGACGGACCTCTTTGCGACGGGCTCGATGGCACGCCGGTCGCCGCCCAAAGACTCAAAGCCCTGCGACGCCAAATTCCCCAAGGCGACATTACCACCCTCGCGCACTGGAAAAATGGCGAGCCAGCTCTGGCGCGTCGCATCTTTGATCAAGGCACGGCATGGATGTTCGGCACCAAGCCGGATTATTCATGGTCCAATCTCGGCGATGCAGATGTTTTGCTTCCACTCGTCCAACGCATCATCAACCAAGGTCACGAGCGCTTCAATAAATCGCAGGCAATCACCATCGGATCCGACATGACACGACCGCAACCCGGCGGGTTCCGCATTGACATCGAAAATCCGGGCGACGAACACACTCCCAAAGAATATCTCGCCGGTGTGGAAAAATCCGACAGCGGGCTCCTTGCAATCAACCGCCCTCCCACCGAAGACACCATCAATTCACTCGATCGCGATTCCATCGACTCCTTGCTCAAAGGCACCCGTCACACATTGCTCGACCGCGCTGGCGAAAACGACGGCTCTGCCGCCTCCGCCGAGGCATGGCGGCTATTCCTTTTCGCAATGCTGTTTTTCCTGATCGCAGAAGCGGTCCTTTGTCTCACACCGAATTCATATCGCAACCAGTCTGCCACGCCACGCGCGCAACGCGAATGAATCATTTTCTGCCATAATCTGTACTTTGCTCCACTTCTCGCCAACACCCACAAGCCTCTGGATCGGCATGATCGCCTTGATCCTCGCTGCGGCATTGTCGACTCTCGCCATCGCAAGATCACCTCACCGCAGGCGCGCCACTCTGCTCGAGGGAATGCGCATGCTCGCGATCGCAGTGGTCGTGGCCCTGTTATGGCAACCGGAGTGGCGGAAAATCCTTCACCCCGAAAGCAAACCACAAATTACCATCTTGCACGACGCTTCGAAATCCATGGAAACGATCGATGCTGGCAACACTTCGGACATGGGGCCAAAAGTAATCTCACGTGCCGAGGCCACGACCAAGATCCTTGCATCGGACCACTGGCGTACGCTTGAATCCAATGGCAAAAACGAAGTGACGCGCATCCCGTTTGCCAAGGCCGACCGGGGCAACCACCCGATGAACGGTACGGACATCAACGCCGCACTCGCCGACGCACTCAAACACCACGACAATTTGCGCGCCGTGATCATGCTCAGCGACGGCGACCATAACCTAGGCCCATCACCTGTCACCGCCGCTCAGAAAATGCGCATGCGAGGCATCCCACTCTTCGCCATACCGGTCGGCAGCACCAAACGCCTTCCCGACATCGATATCCTCACTGTCGCCGCACCGAGCTATGGCATCGTTGGTGAAAATGTGCAAATCCCCTTCACGATTCGCTCATCACTTGACCGCGAGGTTCGCACGGTCGTTCGCATGCGCGATGAAAGCGGCCACGAACAGTCGAAAAACATCACCATCGCACCCAACTCGGAAACCTACGATTCGATGCTCTGGCGCATCCGTAAGGAGGGTTCCTCAACACTCCAAATCTCGCTTCCGGTCCACGAACGCGAACTCATCGTCGCCAACAACACACACAAGTTTTCCATCGCGGGCCGCCCGGAAAAAATTCGCGTGCTTGTCGTCGAGAGCCTTCCGCGCTGGGAGTTCCGCTTCCTTCGCAACGCACTCTCACGCGACCCCGGCGTCGAACTCTCATGCCTGCTGTTTCACCCCACCCTCGGGCCCGGTGCCGGAAAGCATTACATCCCGTCTTTCCCCTCAAAACCAGAAGACCTCGCACCCTACGATGTGATCTTTCTCGGCGATGTCGGCATCGGCAATAATCAACTCACGAGGGAACAATGCACGCTCATCCGCGGGCTTGTGGAAAATCAAGCCTCCGGCGTGGTCTTCCTCCCCGGCAGCAAGGGCAATCAGTTTTCACTGCTCGATACCGACCTCGCCGACCTGGTGCCGGTG
>CAIVXP010000102.1 GCA_903909905.1 Akkermansiaceae bacterium | reverse complement strand
CGATGGCCGCTCGATGGAATGGCAATTCGATTGGCAAAGCCAAGGCCGGCTCCCGCTGCAAATCGAAGTCACGATGGCGATGGGCGCGAAAGGCGAAGAAATCCGCCAAATCTTTTGGATCCCACCCCGCCTCAACCCGGAAGTGGTGATGCGCCAAATGACGCAAGGCGCGAATCAAAACCAAAACCCGAATGGCGGAAACGCCGAGGGCCAACCCGAAGACGGCCAAGAGGGCGGTGGCTCAGTAAGCCCGCCCGAACTCAACATCAACCCCGGTGGCGAAAATCCGCCGGAAACGCAATGACCTTCACCTCTAACCATCTCCCGCATCGGTCACCCCGCGGCATGGCGCTGCTGGCGGTGATCTGGCTCATCGCGATCCTCGGCCTCGCCTCGATGGCGACGCTGCGCGTGATCTCCTTCGACATGGAACTCGCCTCGGCGAAAATTCATGGCTCGCACGCCCGACAAGTCGCCGAAAAAGGCATCGCCATCGCCTGCAACCCGATCGTGAAACGCAGCGATCCAATCCTCCGCCAATTCAATGAAAACAGCGGCGAGGGCTTCGAAGTCAAAATGACCTCCGAAGGCGCGCGCTTCAACATCAACGCGATCATCCTCCAAGAAGACAAAGCACTGCTGCGCGAAATTTTCACCGATTGGGGCCTCAGCCTCGATGACGCGATGGCCACCGCCGACGCGCTCT
This sequence comes from Akkermansiaceae bacterium, assembly GCA_903909905.1. Classification (GTDB taxonomy): domain Bacteria; phylum Verrucomicrobiota; class Verrucomicrobiia; order Verrucomicrobiales; family Akkermansiaceae; genus Luteolibacter. Next base: position 7,370 of record CAIVXP010000102.1, on the reverse strand, counting down.
GCGATTGGGTCGATCCCGATGACAATGTCGCCCTCAACGGCGCGGAGGTGAAGGAATACGAATCCGCCGGCCGCATCAATCAGCCCTTCAACCGACCCTTTTACGATATTTCTGAGGTCCGCCTTGTGCGCGGCATGGACCTCGTCGAGGCCGCCCGCCCGGATTGGCGCGATTGGTTCACGGTCTGGAGCGGGGGACCCCTCGACCTCAATGAGGCCACTGCCGAGCTCATCGCCGCCGCCGCCGAGTGCGACCCGAGCCAAGCGGAGATCATTCCAGAGACAGTTTGTGGCCCCGACGGCATTCGTGACACGGATGATGACCAACCTTTCCCAGATGCCGCCGCCGCCCTCCAGCTCCTCGGCCTCGATTCCGCTGCCCGGCCCGACATCGCCCGCCGCTTCACGGTCAATGACACCACCACCCACATCGAGAGCCTCGGCCAAGCCGATGGATGTAAACGAAAAATCAGCGTGATTGTTCGCAATCGAACTGGCAAATTGGCACTCCTCCAACGCAACGAAGAAATCATCCCGTGAGTAAACCTATCGAACATGTGCTGCTGACCCCTGGCGAAGAGGCTTGGGAAGTCTGGTCCGGCACGGGCGAGACCGGCTACCAAGCGCGCGAATCGGTCGCGACGGCGATGGCCTCCGGGCTTGCCAATTTACCGCCCGGCGAACTGACGATGTTTTTCCCGGTGAAGTCGCTCACTGCGGTTCCGATGCGGGTGACCAGCGATGACGAATCGCTGTTTGCCGACCTCGCCGCGCTGCATGCCGAGCGCCTTGGCCTGCGCCCCGATCCGATGGCTGGCCAGCTCACTGATGTCTTTGTGATCGCCCGCGAGGCGGAAAACACGGCCTTGCTTTCGGTGTTTCTCAAATCGCCAAGCGACGAGGAACTCCCGCCGCGTTCGCCAAGCGGCTTCGACATTTCGCCGCGCGCGTTTCATGTCGATGGCAATTCGCTCGCGGTTTGGAAAGAATTCGGCCGCTGGGTCTTCGCACTCTACCACCACGGCAAACTCGCCTACTGCCAAGCGACCTCGTCCGATGCGAAATTGCCCGATGCCGCGCTCGCCCGCGAAATCCGCCTCTCGCTCGCCCAGCTCTCCATGCAGGGACTCGATGCCGACCCGGTCCGCGTGAAAATTTGGGCTGCGCTCGACCGCGCCGATGTCGAGTCCTTCGGCCAAGTGCTCGGACTGCCGACTGAAATCGAGCCCCGCCCGCTGCCGGTTCTGCCCGAGCCGCTCAGCAAACTCCTGCCGGCCGATGTCCGCACCGCCCGCCGCACCGCCCAACGCCGCCGTGTCATCACCAGCGCCGCCGCCGCTGCAGCGCTGGTTTACCTCGGCCTCATCGGCTGGTTTCTTTTCGGCCTCTGGCAGACATCCTCCCAAACCCGCAAGCTCCTCGCCCAAGCCCAAGAAGCCGCACCCGACATTGATGCCTACACGCAGCACGCCGGCAAATGGGACGAGCTCGCCCACGCGGTCGACCGCACCCACGCGCCCGTCGATATCCTTTCCCGCATCGCCTCTTGCATTCCGCCCAACAGCGGACTCCGCCTCAAAACCGCCGATGTCAGCGCGACGGAAATCAAGCTCATCGGCGAGGCCCCGCAGCCCCAGGCCGTCAACGCCTTCAGTCTCGCCCTCACCAAACACAACGAGCTCACCCAGTTCACCTGGCAAACACCCCCAGCGAATCAATCGAATCGCGGCTGGGAATTTGTCTTCACCGGCGAGCTGCCGACCGAAGAACCCCAGGAATAAGCGACAATTTCCCGCCTCTGTGGCATTGTTCACTTGGCAAATCTCACCCCTCCCGCCCCATGTCCCCACGCGAACGAAACCTGCTGCTCTTCTTTGCCGCCGCGGGCTTCCTCGTGCTCAATTTGCTCGGCTTCGGATTCATGAAATCCAAACGCGCCGACCTCGATCGCAAGCTCGTCGCTGCCGAACAAAAGCTCGCCACGGCCGAGTCGTTTCAAGCGAATGCCGAAGAGGTTGCCGATGAAATGCAGTGGCTCACGGACCACGAACCAGCACCCGTCGCCAGACAGGATGCGGAAACCGAACTCCAACAGTTTTGCGCAACCGAGGCCAACAACGCCGGCCTCACGATCAAAACGCAAAAGTTCCTGGACGCCGATGAAACCGAAGGTCGCCACTACCATCGCGCAAAAATGCAACTCAATGTCGCAGGCCGAGAGGAGGCGCTCTACCAGTGGCTCGATCAAATCAACGACCCCGCCAAACTTCGCATCGCCACCAAACTGCTCCTCACGCCCGACGCGAAGGATGACACGCTCATCGACTGCACCGCCACCATCGACCAATGGTTTGTGCCGGCCACCGAATGACCCCCGCAATTTTTCCCATGCCTTTCAAAGCTCCATTGCTGTTGATCCTGCCCGCCCTGACCGCGGTGCTGCATGCGGGCGTGCCGCAAAAGCAGCCGCTGGGAAATTACGCCAACCTCTGGACCAATTCGCCCTTCACCGCCAAGCCGCCAGTCGTCGGCGCCGGACCCGTCGCCAACCCGCTCGAGGATTACGCACTGCTCGGAGTTTCGCCCATCGGCAACAACGGCTACCGCGTCACGCTCATCAACAAGAAGCAGGCCGACCAACGCATCACCGTCGAGACCGACAAAACATCCGCCGATGGGTTCTCGATCATCAAGGTCAACCGAGAAGCCGGCCAACCATTGAAAACCACGGTCGAAATGTCCTCGGGCGCGATGCAAGGCACCGTGAGTTTTGATGAAAAACTTTTGACCATCGCCGCCCCGGCACCGACCGCTCCTCCCGGCCAAGCCCCGGGCCAAATGCCACCGCAAATCCAAGGCCAACTCGGCGCCCCGGGCCAAGTGATTCAAAAGCAGCCACGCCCGCGCGTCGTGCCGCCGCCCGCGCCCGGCAACCCCAATTTCAATCCCGCCGCCGGCCAGATCCAAGGTCAGCCCAACCAATCCCGCCCTTTCATCCGCCGCCGCTGAAATTTTCCCTCTCAACCGTCCCGCATCCATGTCCCTCATCCGCATCATTGCCCTGATCCTTGCCGCGAGCTCCTGCCTCTTCGCGCAAGAACCCGTGCCGCCAACACCCGAGCCGAGCGAAGGTCCGCAGGCCCCCCCATCAGTGCCCGTGCGCGGTCGCCAGGGTTTGCTTCCACGCCCAAATGCCGCCGCGCCCCAGCCCGCCAATGCGGGCGAGCCCGCCAATGCTGCCCCGAAGCCCGCCAGTGCGCCCGACCCGAACCCCGGCATCCCTCTCGGCGAAAACAAAATCAGCGAAGACATCGTCGAGCCGAAACTCAGCGGCACCGCTCTCGCCGGACTCTACCGCAAATACACCGGCCGCCGCGTGATCGTTTCCAAGGCAGCGGCCGATGCGGAATTTTCCTTTGTCCAGGAAGCCAGCGCGCAGGACCCGCTCACATTCGACAAAGCCGCCGAGCTTCTGCGCAAGGCCGCGACGATCGAAAATTTTGTCTTCGTGCCCGATGCGCAGGACCCGAACCTGGATGTCCTCACGCTCGCCACTGGCGGCCTCCGCCCAACCGGACGCGGCGTCGATGTCTACAACGAAAATGCCCCGCTGCCCGAAGGCGATGCGGTCATTTCGTATGTGATGACCCTCAACTACATCAAGCCCGCCGAAGCGGTGAACACCTTCACCGCCATCATCGGCCAGTTCGGCGCCTTCGGCTCGATCGCCGCCGTGCCGAACGCCTCAGCCGTCGTCATCACCGAAAACACCTCGCTCATCCGCAAGCTGATCGACCTCAAAAAGGAAATCGACAAACCGGGATCGGTCCAAGCCACCCGGTTTATCAAGGTCCAATACGCCGATGTCACGGAAATCGCCGAGACGATTTCCGAGCTCCTCAGCGCGCAACAGGAAAGCCAAAAAACCGCCGGCATCCAACGCGCCGACGCCGCGCCCGCCATCAACGGAGCGCCCGCCCAAGCCGGAGCTCCGGGTGCCGCCACCGCCGGCGAAGACACGCCCGTGCAAATCGTGCCCGACCCCCGCACCAACCGCATCTTTGCCATGGGCCGCCCGGTCGACCTGCTTTTCGTCGAAGGCCTCGTGCGCGAGTTCGATGTGGAAACCAGCGAAAAGAATTTCCTCCGCCGCAAGCTCAAGTTCCTCACGGTTTCGGAGTTTCTTCCGATCGCCGGCGACGCGCTCACCCGCGCCTTCTCCGGCACCGGCGGCGACGGCGGCCAAACCGACACCCAAGGCGGCGCACAAAATACCAACCGCCCGCAAGCCCAAGCCCGCCAAGACGCCGCCACCGGCGGACGCAGCTCTAGCGGACGCAGTTCGACGATGGGTAGCAATTCCTCCGGCATGGGCGGATCCGGCTCAGGCAGTGGCTTCGGCGGCGGCGGCAGTGGCGGCCTCAGCGATCCCTCGGTCAGCACCGCTCCCGAATCCGTCCTCGTCGGCCGCACCCTTCTCGTCGCCGACAACATCACCAACTCAGTCGTCGTCCAAGGCCCACCGGCCGGACTCGAAATCGTCCAACGCCTCATCGATCAACTCGATACGAAACCGGATCAGGTCCTCATCTCCTGCGTCTTCGGCCAACTCGGCATCTCCGACGGCTGGAGCTTCGGCATGGATTATGTGCGCACGCTGAAGGGCGATGTCGCAGGCCGGGGTGGTTCGGGATTTGGACCACGCTTGCCGCTGGGTGGCGCGGTGGCAGATGACCCAAGTACCCCGAATGTAAACGAGTCGCTCTTATCGACCTTCATACCCGGAAGTTTCCCCAGCGAAGCCGGCCTCGGTGTCTATGGCCTCATCGGCAACACGCTTCACGCCTACCTCACCGCCAAACAAGAAGACTCCAACTTCAAGGTGCTTTCACGCCCGACGATTTTCACCGCCAACAACCAAAAAGGCTCGATTGTCAGTGGCACGCGCATCGCCGTGCCCACCAACTCCTATTCCTACGCCAACAGCTCGGGCCCATCCACCAACTTTGAATACCAGGACGTCGCGCTAAAACTCGAAGTGATTCCCTTGGTCAATTCGAATAGCGAAATCACGCTGAAGATTTATCTCACCAGCGACGATGTCGGCGAAAATCGCGCGGTGGGCACCGGTGAAAATGCGTATGAGATCCCCGATATTCTCAATCGCGAGCTGATCACCACCGTGACGGTTCCCAACAATGAAACCGTTGTACTCGGCGGTCTCATCACCGAATCCGCCAAAGACGGCACTACCGGCATCCCTATCCTCAGTCGCATTCCTGGCATCGGACCGCTCTTTGGCACGAAGAGCAAGGACACGAGCGAGAGCGAACTCATCGTGTTCATTCAACCTTCGATCGTGCGCGATTCCCAAACCATGAACGAGGCCCAGTCCGACATGGATCGCCGCTACAACATTTCACCAGACGCCCGCAGCTTCGCTGACCCGCCGCCGCCGGAAGCGGTCCCCGTCGAGGAAGTCCAGCCCGCAAAAAAACCGAAGCCCAGCTTCCGTCCGCCGAATAGGCAGTGAATGTGGCGCGGGCGTTCTCGCCCGGCGCCTTTTTCAAATCACAGCACGCTCACGCCATCGGGATTTCCTTCGCATCCTTCCATAGCTCTTCGAGCCCGTAGAAATCGCGAAGTTCTTGGTGCATCACATGCACCATCACATCGATGTAATCGAGCACGACCCAACGGGCGTCGACCTTGCCTTCGCGGTGGATGGCTTTGACGCCGTGTTCCTCTTCCACGCGTCGCGAAACTTCGTTGAGAATCGCGCGCAGTTGCGGCATTGATGATCCCGAGCACACGATCATGTAATCGGTGAGCCCCGACACCTTGCGCATGTCCCAAATGCGGATGTTCTCCGCCTTCACCTCATCGGCCGCTTTCGCGCATGCCATCGCCAGTTCGAGTCCCTTGATTGCCATCGTTAAAAAATTTCTGAATTCGCCAACCGCCAATCGATCGCGAACCACAGCCAAGAGCATCGCTACGCCACGCGCAAGAAAAAGGCGGCCCGACTGATCATCCCCGGGAAAACCCATTAACCCTAGGGCATTTCAGTCGGACCGCCTGAATTGTCGCGACAAACAAAGAAAAGCAATGATCGTGCCAAAACTCCTAATATCGCGAAGCCCGGGTCTGCCTGATTATCGCTCATCAAAGGGCAGAAAATGAAGCTGCCGACTCTTTTCTAGCTTCTTCTGTCTATCAGTCTTCTGTCTCAATCACATGCGTGTTTGCCACTGGCCGTGATTTGCGTTTCGTTAGCGGCATGATTGGTCGCATGACCCTTATTTGGCTCGTCGCGCTTTGCCTTCCGGCATTGGCGCAATTTGAATTTGCCGCCAATACGCCGGCGACAAAAGCCACGCTGGTCTCCGAGTCCAAAACACTCGAAGCCGGCAAACCTTTCAGCGTCGCGCTGCGCCTCGAGCACCCGCAAGGCTGGCACAGCTATTATCGCAACTCGGGCGGCATTGAGGAAGGCCCGTCCATCCACTGGTCGTTGCCGGATGGATTTTCCGCGGGACCCATCCAGTGGCCCGCGCCCACGGTGAAGGATGGCCTGCTTGGCAAAAGTTTCATTTACGAAGGCAGTCCGGTCTTTCTCGTCGAAATCCAAACTCCGCCAAAGCTCGAGTCTGGTACGAAGGTTACGCTCAAAGCCGACGCCGCATGGCAAATTTGCGCCAAGAGTTGCATCAACGAAACGCAATCCTTCACTCTCACGCTCGGCGTCGGAGCCAAGGCCGAAACCGATCCATCGCAAGCGCCACTGTTTGCCGAAGCACGCGCGAAGCTGCCGCAAAAAATTTCCGGCACATCGCAGGCAAGCAGCGATGGCGGTGATATCGTGCTGCGTGTGCAAAGCGACGCTACCGAGATCACCGACTTCATTCCCGATCAGGCATTCATTCGCTCCGCTCGCGATGGCGGATCCATCACTCGCGATGGCGGGGCATGGACGATCCGCCTGTCGCGCGCCGAAAAAAACGCACTCGATCAAGCAATCCCGCAAGGCAACGAAATTTCCGGCATCCTGCTCGGCAGCCAAGCTCTGCGCGTCGATGCCACGCCGATCGAATCAAGCGCGGCGAGTCCCGCGCCCAAGCCCGGCACTTCGATTCTCGCCATTCTCGGCGGAATGTTTCTCGGCGGACTCATTCTCAACCTCATGCCCTGTGTGTTTCCGGTGATCGGCCTCAAGATCATTGGCTTCGTGCAGCAGGCGGGCGCCGATCGGCGCAAGGTCGCGCTGCACGGCATGACCTTTGCTTTGGGGGTCTTACTTTCCTTCGGCGTGTTGAGCGGCATTTTGTTTGCCGCACGCGAGGCGGCGGGCGGATCGGCCATCGGTTGGGG
>CAIVXP010000101.1 GCA_903909905.1 Akkermansiaceae bacterium | reverse complement strand
CGATGATGTCACCTCGATGATCAAGGCAACCGGCCAACCGAAAGTCGCCGCGATGCATTCGGACATCAACCAAGTCGATCGCATGAAGGCGCTTGCCGGATTCAAGAGCGGTGATTTTGAAATCCTCGTCGCCACCGATGTTGCGGCGCGTGGCATCGACATCTCGGGCGTGTCGCATGTGATCAACTACCGCGTGCCGGAAAATGCCGAGGACTATGTGCACCGCATCGGCCGTACCGGCCGCGCCGAAGCCGAGGGCGATGCCTTCACCATCCTCACCGCCGACGAATTGGATTACGCGAAATCCGTGGAGGTCTTCATCGATCAGAAAATCCAGCGCAAGAAGCTCGAAGGTTTTGGCTACACCTACACCGCACTGCTGGATGATTCACCGCCCAAGCCCGTGCGCCGCAAGTCGGTGGGTGGCAAGAAGAGGCGCTGAGGCAGGCGGGTGCCTCAAGGCAGGGACCTTTGTTCCAAAGGTCCGCATGGATGAGATCGCCTCGGAAATTTGAATAAATCGCTTTGTCTTGGTCTGAAAATTTTGATGCCTTGACATCAAAATTATTTGATGCTTTGATGTCTTCATGCGAACTACGCTGACCATCGATGAAGATTTGGCCGCGATCCTGCGCAAGAGGGCGGCGGAGGGTGACCGCTCGTTCAAGGAAGTGGTGAATTCCGCCTTGCGCGCGGGGTTTGCCGCCAGCGGCGAAGTTTCGGCGCGCCGAAAAACCGTGAAGGTGCAGGCGCGCGCGCTGGGGCTCAGGGCGGGCTTTGATCCGGAAAAGCTCAACCAATTGGTCGACGAATTGGAGGTGGGAGAATTTCTTGGAAAGGTGGCAAAGCGTGGTTCTTCCCGACATTAACATTCTTGTTTACGCGCTCGACAAAAGTTCGCCGCATCATCGTGCCGCACGCGAATGGTGGGAGGAGCAGTTGAATGGCACGCAAACGGTTTGTCTGCCATGGGTGGTGATGCTTGGCTTGATCCGGCTACTTACCAATCCGCGTGTTTTCCAGCATCCTTACGAGGCCACTGAGGTTCTTGCCATCCTCGAGAGTTGGCTGGCTTTGCCGCATGTGAGGATCATTCATCCTTCCGATGGTCATTTTGAATCGCTGGCAAAAATGATTGGCAGCGTTCGCACGGCAGGGAATTTGACCACCGACATTCATCTTGCGGCCTTGGCCATCGAGCGCGGACTGGTGCTATGCAGCGCCGATACGGATTTTTCGCGTTTTACGGGATTGAAGTGGAAAAACCCGCTCAAGCGCAAACGATCCTAAGTTTCGATCCAAAGCCAGAAACCGCTCGCCGGGAGTGAAGGACCCGGCCTAATAATTCGGCCATGCGAGTGCTTGCTATCGATCCAGCCGTTCGCAACACCGGCTATGCCTTGCTTGAGGGCGAGGCTCGCAGTCCAGTGGTGCTTGGCTACGATGTGATTTCCATTCCCAAGTCCCTGCCGCAATCGGCGGCGCTAGCGGCGGTACGAAGCCACCTCGCGAACCTCATTGCAAAATTCCAGCCCGATGAGGTTGCGGTCGAAGGCATTATTTATGTGCAGTCGCACCAGACCGCGATCTCGATGGGCGCGGCGCGCGCTGCGGCCTTGATCGCGGCGGCCGACCACGGATTGCCGGTTTACGAATATTCGCCCAAGAAGGTAAAAAGCGCGGTGGTGGGAAATGGCAACGCCGACAAATCACAGGTGGCCTTCATGGTGCGCGCCTTGCTCGGGCTTGCCCAAACGCCGCCCTCCGATGCGGCCGACGCACTCGCGATTGGCATCGCGCACTTGCAGGCCTCGGATCCGCTCAAGGCAAAACTGCTCGAGCGTCGCCTCGTCTGAGCGCAGTGGTTCTTTCCAAGCACCATCGCATCGCCCATCATCACTGCATCAGCCGCCAGTCCATCGATGCTCGAAATCATCCATCTGCCCGATCCCGTTTCCTACGAGGATGGCTTGCGTCTGCAGGAGGCGAGAGTCGATGCACTGCTGGCGGGTGAGGCGGGCGATGCGGTTTTTTTGCTCGAGCACGAACCGGTTTACACGATCGG
>CAIVXP010000100.1 GCA_903909905.1 Akkermansiaceae bacterium | reverse complement strand
TGCCGCGACGGCGCGGGGCAGGCGGATCAATATTTTGGGCGACAAGGGCGAGGTGCCGGGGATCATTGGCAACACGGCGATTCATTTGCGGCGTGATGATCATGGGTCGGAGAAGGCTCCCGCGGTGCATGATTTGTGGGTAGATGTGGGAGCCTCGAACGCGCAGGGCGTGGCCAAGCTTGGAATCCGTGTCGGGCATCCGGCGGTGTATCAGGACAGCCCGATGGAACTGGCAAACAAGCGCATCGTCGGTCGTGCCTTGGACAACAGGGTCGGTGGCTACATCATCGCACAGGTGATGAAGCGCATCGCCGCGCACAAATCAAAGCCGGCATTCACGCTGGTTTGCCTCAATGCCATTCAGGAAGAGATCGGCGGTCATGGCGCGATGATGGCGGCCTATCGTTTGAAGCCCGATCTTTGCGTGTGCCTTGATGTGACGCATGCGACCGACACGCCGGGCATTGATCCCGCAAAACATGGCAGCTTGAAACTAGGCGGTGGCCCTTCACTCACGCACGGCACAGCGAATCATCCGCTGGTGGTCAAGCAGTTGCTAGAAGTCGCGAAGGGCAAGGACATCCCAATTCAGCACGAGGCAAGTAGTCGCTTTACAGGCACTGATACGGATAAGATTTTCCATTCGCGCGAGGGCATTCCGAGCGCCTTGGTTTCACTGCCATTGCGTTGCATGCATTCGGTGGTGGAGACCGCGCATTTGGACGACATCGAGCACACGATTGAACTGCTCGCGGCCTTTGTCATGTCGCTCAAGGCGGATGATGAGTTTCATCAGAAGCTTTGATGAAGGTTTCAAGTTTCAAGTCTTCAGTTTCATGAGAAGAGGGGATGATCATTGAACATCCAACATTGAAGTGGGAAGAATTTGAAGAAGAGGCTCAGCATTGGCTGTTCAGAACCTGGAGCGGGACGCTCCAGGGACGGACTGGGACAGGATGTCCCAGCCACATGAAGAGGTGGCTTCTTCCTCTTTCTCAACAACTCTTAACAAATAACTACTAACTCTTCCCCTCTGCGTTCCTTTGCGACCTTGGCGCCTTTGACTCCGTTGCACTACGTCTATGCCAAGAGGCTTCGCTCATTATATGTTCGCTAACGCTCACAGGGCATTGCGGTAAAATTCTTTAGAGGGCGAGGCCAGCGCGTTGGAGGCGGGATTTGGCGACGTCGACGAGTGGGTTTTCGGGGCCGATGCCTAAGCGAATGCTTTTGAGGAGCGTTCGGGTGATCGGTTTCAGGACGGAAAGTGGCAGGGATTTGAGTCCGATCAGTTCGCGGTGTTCGGGTGGCAGCGAAGCGAGGGCGGATTGGAAGAGCAGCGCGTAGACTGGGCGGGCGGCGATTGGCAGTGGCGGGTTACGCAGCCATTGGATCACATCGCGGGTGTCATCATTGACGGCGAGTTCGCCGCGGTAGTGGTCGAGCCAAGTGAGAAGTTCCTTTTCGTTCATCGGCACATCGGTGAGGCCGAGGGGTTCGACGGATTTTGACCAGAGGCGGACGTAGGCATCTGCGCCGCCGGGGATGGGTTGTGTGGAGAAAATTTGGTGGCTGCGCAGGAATGAATCCATGAACGCGATGTGGACCCAGCGGAGCAGGTCGGGATCGGCGGCGCGGTAGCCGCGGGATTCGCCGGATGATGTTTCATATTGGCCTTTCACGCGGTCGTGCATGCGGTTGACGCGTGAGGCCTCGGTGGCAAGTGCTTCGTGCGAGGCAAAAGTCGTGATCGTGAGCCAGCGGATCGTGCCGGCGAGTCGGCCGAGCGGATCGTCCTTGTAGCGCGAGTGCGTGCGAACGCCGGCGAGGCTGCCGGGGTGGAGGGCCTGCATCAGCAATGCGCGCACACCACCGACGAGTGTGCCGAGGTCGGCATGCACGACCCATGGTGCATCTTCCGGCAGATAAAGCCCGCGGCCTTCGCCCGAGGCCACGGTTTCGAGCCACGGAGGATTTCCGCTCGGGTCTCCGCAGAGAAGCGCGCGAAACCTGCGGGAGAAAATTTGCTGGAATTTGTTGTTGGGCAAAATGGATGGTGTGCTTGCTCCTCGCGATCAGGCGAGGATCTGGGTGAGCACATAGGGAAGGATGCCGCCGGAGCGATAGTAGTCCTTCTCCACAGGGGTGTCGATGCGCACGACGACCGGAACATCGAACGAGCTGCCATCGGCCTTGCGCACGCGAAGGGTCGCTTGCTGCTGCGGCTTGAGGTTGTTGTCGATGCCCACGAGGTCGAAGGTCGCGTCGGCGAGATCCTTCACCTTGTCGTAATCCGCCTTGTTGACGAAATTGCAAGGAAGCACGCCCATGCCCACGAGGTTCGAGCGGTGGATGCGTTCGAAGGATTTTGTGATGACCGCTTTCACACCGAGCAAGTTGGTGCCCTTGGCGGCCCAGTCGCGGCTGGAGCCCATGCCGTAGTCCTCGCCGCCGATGATGATCGTCGGGGTGCTATGATTTTGATAAACGGCGGCCGCGTCGTAGATCGAGGTGACCGAGGAAGAAGGCGAGGCGCCTTCCTCGACACGCGAGGGCGCGTGTGTTCCCCATTGAAGAGTGACACCGCCTTCGCTGCCGGGCACCATGAGGTTTTTGATGCGGACATTGGCGAAGGTGCCGCGGGTCATCACGCGGTCATTGCCGCGGCGTGAGCCGTAGGAGTTGAAGTCGGCGAACTCCACTTTGTTTTCAACCAGGTAGCGTCCGGCCGGGCTGTCTTTCTTGATCGCGCCAGCGGGCGAGATGTGGTCGGTCGTGACCGAGTCGCCGAAGATGCCGAGCGGTTTTGCGCCGATGATTTCGGTGATGTCGCGCGGTGTTGGTGTAAAGCCGTCGAAGAACGGTGGCTCTTGGATGTAGGTCGAGTTGCGATCCCACTCGTAGACATTGCCGGTGGAGGATTTGATTTCGTTCCACTTCGGATTTTGGTCGGCGAAGCCGGTGTAGAGGCGTTGGAACACATCCGGTTTGAGCGATGAGTTCATGGCCGCTTCGATTTCGGCGGAGCTTGGCCAGATGTCGTGGAGGAAAACCGGCTGACCATCGGAGCCGAATCCGAGAGGTTCTTTTTCCATGTCGATATCGACCGTGCCGGCAATCGCGAAGGCGACGACAAGCGGGGGAGACATCAGGAAATTGGCTTTGATCGATTGGTGAACACGGGCCTCGAAGTTGCGGTTACCCGAGAGCACCGAAGCAGCGATGATGTCTTCCGATTTCACCACATCCTCGATGCCGGCGTCGAGCGGGCCCGAGTTGCCGATGCAGGTCGTGCAGCCGTAGCCGACGGTTTGGAAGCCGAGCTTGTCGAGTTCTGCCTGCAGGCCGGTTTTGTTGAGGTAGTCGGTGACCACGCGCGAGCCCGGGCCGAGCGAGGTTTTCACCGAAGGCTTCACGGTGAGGCCTTTCGCGTTGGCCTTCTTGGCAAGCAGGCCCGCGGCAAGCATCACGCTTGGGTTCGAGGTGTTGGTGCAGGATGTGATTGCGGCGATGAGCACCGAGCCGTGGGTGATCGTGTCCTTGATGCCGCCCTTGCTGTCGACGCTGACCTCCCAAAGCGGGTAGGCGGGGGCGTCGCTGTTTTCGGTGACGACACCGACTTCGGCACCGAGTGCGCGAGCGGCACCAGTGGCATCATCGGGCACGCTGTCGAGGGTCGGCGGAAGCTTGAGTGGTTCGGCGGATCCGGCGGCGGGTTGTTTGTTGTAACCATCGGGTGCAGGACCGGTGAGCAGCGAGGCCCACTTTGATTTGAGTGACTCGAGTTCGATGCGGTCTTGCGGGCGCTTGGGTCCGGCGACGCCGGGCTTGACCTTTGAGAGATCGATTTCGACCACTTGCGAAAACTCGAGTGCGTCCTTTTCGGTCGGGATGCCCCAAAGCCCTTGGGCCTTGTAGTAATTCTCGACGGTTTTGCAGAGTTCGGGCGAGCGTCCGGTGCCGGCGAGGTAGCCGGTGGTGATTTCGTCGATGCCGAAGAAGCCCATCGTCGCTCCGTATTCAGGGGCCATGTTGGCGATGGTTGCGCGGTC
>CAIVXP010000099.1 GCA_903909905.1 Akkermansiaceae bacterium | reverse complement strand
CACCCTCAGCAATTTGCGAAACCGCATTCGGCACATCCTTGTGCACGGTCGAGAGCAACTCACCGAGCTTGATCACTGCCCGGCGCTTGGCCTCTTCGTGATACGCATGAAGCGCAGGAAATTCATCGGGCGTGAAACCATAAGCCGTGTAACTGGGCTCGGGCTCAACCACATGAAACAGGCACAAATGGGCACCTAGCGCTTTGGCAAGCGTCGCACCCATGGCAACCACCCGATGAGTGGCATCGGAAAAATCAACAGCGACTACAATCGTTTTCATGGCATTCTCAACAAAGCACCGCACTTCGCACCGCGCAATCACGCAATCCGTGCACACGCATCCAATCCGGATTTGGCAAAGCCCGCTTCATGGTCTCCAATAAGCCCGCCATGATCCGATTCCTCCATACCCGCATTCGCGTGCGCGACCTCGACCGCTCGGTTGCCTTCTATCAAAAGCTCGGCTACACGCCCGGCGAAATGAAAGATTCACCGCAAGGCAACCGTCTCGCCTTCCTCGAGCTCCCCAGCAACGATGTCTTTCTCGAACTCTGCCACTCGCCCGAATACACCGCCACCTGCCCCGAGGACCTCATGCACACGGCCCTCGGCGTGCCCGACATTATCGCCTACTGCGACCAACTCGAAAAATCCGGCATCGAAATCTGGCCCTCCGCTTGGCGCGAAAAATTTTCCTCTGGCAGTCGCAAAATGGCCTTCGTCACCGACCCCGACGGCTACGAAGTGGAGATCCTTGAGCGCTGATCAACAACGCGTGGCCGCCGATTCCATTTGACCCAACAAAGGGCTACGGTAGTTGTTTTTTCATGATTAAGCTCACCGGCACTTTGCTGTGCATGACGATGCTTTGCTCCACCGCCATGGCACAAGCTTCACGCGAGGTGGTGCGCGATGCTGGGGGAAGGATCGTTCAAACGATCGATCACCGCACTGATGCCAGCGGCACGGTAAGATCGACCACCCGTGATGAAATGGGACGCGTGACCGGTACCGCCGTGACCCGCCAAGCACCAAGTGGCACAGCGCGCACGGAATACCGCGACTCAATGGGTCGAATGACTGGCACAGCGGAGACGAGGGCCTCGACCGCCGGCACGGCGCGCACCACTTATCGTGATCCAATGGGAAGAATCGCCGGCACGGCGGAAACGCGCGAAGGTGTTACACACACCAGCGAAGCGCGCTTTCGCGATCCCGCGGGGCGCGTCTCCGGCAGCTCGACCACGCGCTGCCAACCCAGCGGCACATGCACCACCACTTATCGCGACCCGAGTGGACGAGTCATGCAATCAAGCACCGGCAAAAAACCGATTGCCCCACTTCGCGCGCCGACTCCGGCGATCAAGTGAGAAAAAAATTTATCGAGGCACCCATCGCAGCCTCAAACACGCAGTCGCAAGTCCCGTGCGCTCCACAACAAGTCGGCCGCAGGACGCGCGCTGCCTCGTAGTTTCCGCGCGCCATCTTTGCGTCTTGGGCTAAAGCGTTCTCTCGCTCCAGCGAAGGCTTCGTTGACAAATGCCTTGCTGCCAATCACCGCGCCATCGGTGAAATATCGCACGCGACAGCGCAGCATCGTTGCCATGCCAAGATCGGGCAACACGGTGCCGTTTTCTTTCGCTTCGAGGGCTTCTGCCGTGTTCATCTGCGGCCTCACGACATCTTTTTCGACAGCGGCATTTCCACTCTTACGGCCCAAGGCGAGACCCATCGCGCGACGGTAAACACGCGAAATTTCTTTCCATTTTTCCGCCTCAAAACCTGCGCCCTGATGACTCATGCAGGCTCGCACCAAGCCCTCGCGCGCCTTTTTGCCGTTGCCTTTCGGCCCGCCTCCCACTGCTTCGCCATAGCTGCTCCAGCGATATTCGGCGGGATCGGAAACCATGCCGGCGCGCACCGGATTGAGATCGATGTACGCCGCCATCGTCCGCGCCGCGATGCCGCTTTCGACGATGACGCTTTTGTAGCGTTCTTCCCAAAGCGTGCCCGTGCGGTTGCGCGTGCGATTGAACCAACGCGTGAAGCGCTGCAGCACGGTTTTCATGAACTCGCTCAAGTCGTGCATGCGATAGGTGAAGCGGGCATGGATTTCAGCGACGAGGGCCGCGTTTCCCGCCTTGCGCGCATCGGATAATTCCTTCGCCACCGTGGCCACGAAGGCCTCGGTCCGGATCGCCGAGAGTCGTTTCAAAAGCTCCGCATCGGTGATCCCGCCCGCTGGCATCGGCGGTACCTCAAGCAAGAGAT
>CAIVXP010000098.1 GCA_903909905.1 Akkermansiaceae bacterium | reverse complement strand
GGGCCTGGGTGAGAGCCTCGGTTGCGAGGGTGGGCGTGTGGGCTTCGAAGGATCGATTGAGGTCTTCCGCGCCGGGGTCAAACACGGAGCCGAGATCGGCGGGGGTGAATTGGCGGGTGGCGATGCCTGAACTGCTATTGGTGAGAATTTTTTCCAAAAGCGAAACTGAGCGGGGCTTGAGTGTGCTGAAGTCCGGATGGGATTGGAGAGCCCGCCAGGTATCCGCTTGGGTGAAGCTGTGTGGCGGGGTGGCAGTGGCGAGGGAGCGGAGATACATTTTATCGAATGAGGCTGAGGATGGGCTTGAGCGGGGCGTGTTTGAGGAGAGGGCGTGCGAGCGTGTGGAAAAGAAGCGGGTGAATGAGCTTTGCGGACTTGAGTCGTTTTTCAAAGCGTGTGCGCAGATGTTTTGCAATCTGCGCGCATGATTCGTCCCATGTCATTTCTCCGCTTGCGTAGGCGACGAGATGAGGGAGTGCGGTCTCGGCGGATTGGAAGGCCATGGTCATGCCATTGCCGGTGAAGGGCGGGATGATTGCGTGTGAATCGCCGAGCGAAAGCATTCCCGGTGTTGTTGCTTGAAGGCCGAGCGCAAAGCCTGCGACGGCGGTGAACGATCCTTCACGCCACTCTGCGGTGGAGATGCGCCGAGCGAGTTCCGTATTGCCGTTTTTTGACAAGTAGGCGGGCAGCAGTTCTTCGTGCCTTGCATCGATGTCGCGGCGCATGCGGAACAGGCCGCAGACATTGAACCAACCGCCCTCGACCGGTGTGACGCCGAGGTATCCGAGCGGGCCGCTGTGCATTTCGAGCTGTGCCTTGGGGTTGATGCCGCGGACATGCGCCTTGAGGCCGATCCATTTGCCCTTCGCGGGTTTGCGTCCCGCGGTCCAGACTTCACCGGGTGCCTTGGGGGTCATTTGGCGGCGCGATTTCGTTTGTAAATTTACGCCGAGCGCGGTGGCTGATTTCTGGAGTCGATCGTCCAGCAGGTGTCGGGAGACCGCGAGTGCGGGTTCGGGCAGGAGGTTGTCGCGCAGGTGATCGTTTCCAGAAAACCAGGCGACACTGCAGTGGTGTTTTGCATCGATGAAAGCATCGGCGATTCCGAGTGTCTCCAATGTTTCGTGTGAGACACCGGAAATGAATTCGCCGCAGACGCGGTGGCGCGGGTAGGTGCCCGCTTCGTGGAGTGTGACCGCCACGCCGTGTTTCCGCAGGGCGATGGCAAGGGAAAGACCGGTGAGGCCGCCTCCGTTGATGGTGATCGTTTCTCTCAAACGCGTGACGCTAACACACGAATCGCTCCCCGCCAGTCCGTCATTTCGCGAAATTTGAAACCCTGTTTCTCGAATTTCAGGGTTTTGGCAAGTTCACCGGGTGCGAAGCCTGCCTCGATGCTCACGCGCATGTCATGTCGGGTGATCGGATGCACGAATGGCGCGGCGATTTTTCCCAAGAGCATTGGCAGTCGGGATCTGAGCGGTTCGTTGATGATGACCGTTTTAAAATTGCGCATCCATTCGCCAAGGGTTTCGAGTTGGGTGTCGGTGAAGTGGTGTAGGAAAAGGTTGGCGATCAGGGTGCCGCCGTGGCTTGGGTGCGCATGTGAAAAAAGATCGCCTTCGATCCATTTCACCGAATCCGGGAGATGCGCAGGGCGTGGCGCAAGGTCGTAAGCAGTGATTTCGACCTCCGGTCGTTGTTGAGAGAGTTTGGATATGAGGTGGCCGTCGCCGGCACCGATCTCGGTGATATGGTTGGCGCGTTTGGGTATCACCGAGGTGATCCAGCCTTCGTTGCCCATGAAGCGGTTGATGCGGCGGAGGTCGCTGCGGGAGCGCATGGCGCCCGGATCGTCGTGCGGCAGATGGTCGAGAAGTTCCGGGGTGAGTTTGCGCATCGGAGTGATTTTCGGCGTGGTGGGAGCGAATGAAAGTACGGAAATGATGTGCCGCTCTGTCCAGTGGCGTTGCCGGCTTGCTCGCCCTGAGGATCGGAATTGGTGTTAGTAGAGAATACACCCAATAAGAGGTGGTCTTTTTTTTGATCCACTAGGGCATCAAATCGCTTGATGAGGCCAAATTGGCTTGACCCGGATTGGCAAATGGGTGTTTCTTCGCGCGTCCCACTAATGCAAATGAGTCTCAATAACACAAAATTACCCCATGTTTTGGCCATTTCGGGTCTGTTTGTATGGATGTTTGGAGGCTCGGACCTCTCTGCGGCGCAGGTGGCGGTGTTGGATGCGACGGTGGTGACTGGGGAGTCGGAGGCTGCGGCGATTGACCAGCGGGGCTGGCTGCCGCCAGTGCAGGGGGCTGCGATTTTTGCGGGCAAGAAAACGGCGGTGATCGATCTGGATGGTCAGGCTAGGAATGTCGGTAACAATTATCGCACAGCTCTCTCGCAGGCGCCGGGTTTGTTGCTGGCGGAGGAGTCGACACCCTTGGTGAGTATTGGCTATCGCGGCCTTAACCCGCATCGCGCGCAATTCACGCAAATGCTCAAGGATGGCATTCCGATTCATGCCGATCAGTTCGGTTACCCTGAGGCCTATTACACGCCGCCGCTTGATACGGTCGACCGCATTGAGTTCATGCACGGTGGTGCGGCACTGCAGCATGGTCCGCAGCCCGGAGGGGCTTTGAATTACATCACGCACCGTCCGCGCACGGATAAGGATTTTTCATTGCGCACGCAGCATGTGGGCGGCAGTCATGATTTGTATTCGACCTTCAGCTCGGCCGACGGCACGGTTGGGAAACTCGGTTACTATCTTTATTACAATCATCGCGAGAGTGATGGCTTTCGCTCGGAAAACAGCGACTACAGCCTGGACAATGGCGCGATCAAATTGCTGCACACGCTGGAGAATGGCGGTGTGATCATTTTCAATGCCGACAGGTATGAGGAAAAACATGGC
>CAIVXP010000097.1 GCA_903909905.1 Akkermansiaceae bacterium | reverse complement strand
TTGCCATTCGCCGTGAGCGCAAGTTCGAGGTTGATATTGGCCTGCTGGGAAATCGCCAAGGCATCTGTCCCGCCCGGCCGAACCGGACCCAAGTTGGGAATTTCCAGTTTCTCGGTGTCCAACACCATCGCATAGCTGCCGGTTTGAATGCAGCGTTTCCATGGCGCGCCCGGCAAGATTTGGGGGAATCCCTCCATCCACCATGAGGATGTGTGATCCTTGGCTTGTGGCATCATCGATGCGATCGAAACCGGTTGCGCAAAGCCCGCGCTCACGCAGCCAGCGATGACTGCCAGGTTCGCCGTGACATTCATTCGAAAGCGGGATGGAAGGATCAAACTCATGATGAATGGCTGCGGACTGATGCGAGATCGGAAAGACCGTCATTACTGTCCATCCGATATTTTTTCCAAATCTTGCCGGATGGGTATCATCCGTTTTGATGATTGCCGCTATGGCGCAACGGGTTGGCTCAAGAAAGAAAAGACGGGGCCGCCGTTTTTGTCTTTGCGAAAATGAACGCCGCCGGCACTCCGAATTCCTTCTGGAGTTTGGCGGCAAAAAAACCTGACAAAATACTGACAACGAAAAGGAGACCACTTTAGAGCGTAAGCGCTCAACAGAGCATCTCTTGCAGTTTTGTCAGGGCTTTGGCGACTCTGGCCTCTATGCTACTACGCAACTCTCGATGTGGGCGAGGGAATGGTTATTCGACGGAGAAACGGTGGACCATCTTATGGCGGTAGGTTTCACCGGGGCGCAAAACGGCGGAGGGGAAGGTGGGCTGGTTCGGCGCATCCGGAAACCCTTCCGTCTCCAGGCACAGGCCGCTGCGCCGTGCGTATTCGACCCCACCCTTGCCTTTGACCGTTCCGTCGAGAAAGTTCCCACCGTAGAATTGGATACCGGGTTGATCGGTGAGAATTTCCATGACGCGGCCGCTCTTGGGGTCCTTCACTCGTGCCGCCAGCTTCATGCCCCTACCGGCTTCCAAAACCCAGCAATGGTCATAGCCCCCAGCGAAGCGGAGCGCCTCGAAGTCGGCATCCACCCGGTCGCCGATGCGGGTGGATTTGGTGAAATCCATCGGTGTTCCTGCAACCGGTTCAATCTTACCCGTCGGAATCAAGCCGGCGTCCGTCGGTAGGTAACCGGGAGCCGCCAGCATCATTTCATGGTCGTTGATCGAGGATTTTGGGTTTCCGGAGAGGTTCCAGTAACTGTGGTGGACAAGGTTGACGACCGTGGGCGAGTCGGTGGTCGCCTTGGCTTCCCATACCAGCTCGTTGGCATCGGTGAGCAAGTAAGTGATGGTGGTGGTGAGGTTTCCTGGATACCCTTCTTCGCCGTTTTTGGAGATGTAGGTAAGCTTGACGCCCCTACCTTCGGCTATGTCCAGGGGCCGCCCCTTCCAGAGCACCTTGTCGAACCCCTTGTTGCCGCCATGCAGGTGGCAGGGAATGCCGCCGGGCTCGTTGTTCTTGGCCAGAGTGTATTCCACGCCATCAAGCGTGAATTTGCCGCGGGCAATCCGGTTGGCAAAGCGACCGGCTGTCGCCCCGAAGTAGCTCGTATTCGTGAGCCAGCCATCCAGAGTATCGTAGCCGAGGGTCACATCCGCCACTTTCCCCTTCGCATCTGGAACTTCGAGGCCGACCAGAAGCGCCCCATAGTCCGTTACTTTGGCCACCATGCCGTTTTTGTTTGTGATCGTGTAGAGTTGGGCTTCACGGCCGTCGGGTAGTTTTCCGTAGCTTGTCATAAGGAGTGTGCTGGAGAATTGAGAAGCCCGCGCCTGCGGCTCACCGAGAGCGGTCTGAATCACATCGGCGACCTGCCCGCCCAAAACCTTCGAACCTTCTTGATTGAAGTGCACATTCCTTAGCATCTGCAGTGTATTCAATTTCGGCAATACCAATTGATAAAGATCATTGACTTGAATGTTGTTGGCCCGAATAACGCCCAGGGCGGCCGCATTATACTTCACGGCATCCTCCGGTAGTCGGAAAGGTTTCACCCCGGCAG
>CAIVXP010000096.1 GCA_903909905.1 Akkermansiaceae bacterium | reverse complement strand
TTGAGGTGTGCGGCGGAATCGATGAGCCAGCCGATCTCGTCATCGGTGAGTTGTTCGATCGAAAGGAGGTGCTTCATGGCGGTGGTGTTTCAGATGGCGATCAGTCCTTCGCGCAAGATCGCGAGCGCCGCATCGATTTCATCGGCGGTGACATTGAGTGGAGGGAGCAGGCGAATGGTGTTGGGTCCGGCGGGTGGAACCAGCAGGCCAAGTTCCATGAGTTTGCTTACGACCACCAACGCGGGAGTTTTGCCCTCGGGTGTCGGGATCAATGCCGGATCAAGCGCGACGCCGAGCAGCAGTCCGCTGCCGCGAACTTCGGTGATGACCGGAAGTTTCCACGAAAGGATCGTTTCGCGGATGCGGGTCTCCATGCGGATGGCATGGCTTGCGAGATTTTGTTCGCGGATCTCTTTGAGCACCGCGAGCGAGGCCGCGCAGACGAGCGGGTTGCCGCCGTAGGTTGAGCCGTGCGAGCCGGGACCCATCAGCGAGGAAAGTGCGGTGCCATTGGCGTCGATCGCACGATCGCTGAGCCAGAATGATCCGATCGGCACGCCGCCGCCCATGCCTTTGGCCCATGAGATGCCATCGGGTTCGACTTCGGCAGCGATCATGCGCCACGCCATCGCATCGCCGCAGCGGCCGAAGCCGGCTTGCACTTCATCGATGAGCAGAAGCAGATCGTGTTTTTTGCAAAGTGCGACAACTGCGCGCAGGAATTCCGGCGTGGCGCTGTTGATGCCGCCCTCGCCTTGAATCGGCTCAAGCAAAATCGCCGCCGTCTCCGGGCGCACGGCATGTTCGAGCGCCGCGATGTCGTTGTAAGGAAGATAGCGAAAGCCGGGCAGCAGCGGATCGAATCCTTCCTGAATTTTTGCCTGACCAGTGGCCGACATCGAACCGAGCGTGCGGCCGTGGAATGACTGCAGGAAAGTGAGTACTTCGTAGCGTGGCGAGCCATCCGCTTGCGGGCGTTTGTGACCGAAGCGGCGAGCCGACTTGATGAGCCCATCGTTCGCTTCGGCGCCGGAGTTGGAGAAGAATACCTTGCCAGGAATGCGGACGTGATGCGTGTTGATTTCCTCCGCGAGTTCCGCCTGCAGCGGGATCTGATAGAGGTTCGAGCAATGGATCAATTTGCCGGCCTGCTCGCGGATCGCTTCGACCAAGCGCGGGTGGCAATGGCCGAGCGAACACACGGCGATGCCGGTGCAGAAATCGTAGTAATGTTTTCCATCGGCATCCCAAAGGTGGCAACCCTCGCCACGCTCCGGCACAAGCGCGAAACGCCCGTAGGTGGGAAGGACATGCTGCTGGAACTGTTCGGCGGTGGACATCGAAGGGGTGGACCATAGCGACGAACCCGCGATTGGCAAAGCGTGAAATGAACGCCCGCAGTAAGGCCGAAACACTGAGTTTTCCGACGATTCCGCTCGCGGGACCAGCTGTTTGCGGGTTCGATCGGCGCGGCGGTCATCGCCAGCGGATCATGCGACTCAAACTCACCATCGCCTACGACGGACGCCCCTACAACGGCTGGCAGTCGCAGGCCTGTGGCAACACCGTTCAGGACTTTATTCTGCGCGCATTGGAGGAGGTGGCGAAACAACCGATCAAGCTTCAAGGCTCCGGCCGCACCGACACCGGCGTGCATGCGCTCGGGCAGATCGCGCATTTCGACGCTCCTGCGGAGCTGACCATGAATGCGTACAATTGGGTGCCCGCGCTCAATACCAAACTTCCGGCAACCATTCGCATCATGGCCTGCGAGGAAGTGGCGGCGGAATTCCACAGCCGCTTTTCGGCGATCGGAAAAATTTATCATTACGACATCTGCACGGACCCCGTGCTGTCACCCTTGAAGGC
>CAIVXP010000095.1 GCA_903909905.1 Akkermansiaceae bacterium | reverse complement strand
TTAAGCGAGTATTTTGACCCAGGTATCCTCATGCTCGCGCAAACACTTCATTGGAAAACCCCATACTACTTGCGCCGAAAAGTAGGGCGTTACCGACATACCGATTCAAGTGACAACAATCTCACGTGTGACCTGATACGTGAGAACAACCGCTTTGACTGTGAATTGTATGCATGGGCAAAAAATCGCTTTGAACATCAAAAGTCTCTTGGCCCCAACCTGGACACGATGACTCGGAATTTTCATTCGGCGAACCAGATCAAAGGCAAAGTCATCTTTTGCTTTAGGGAAGTAAGGCAACGCTTGCACTTATCGTGATCACACCTTGGTCACACATTCACTTTGAATCGTCTATTCTTGCGTCACATGAAAACCCTCTTCCTTCGAGTCTCCCGGGCTTTCGGGCGCTACTGGTGCATGCTCCATGGCGTTGAAACATCCACATCTGCACTGATTCACGGCTTACCGCACATAAAATTAAAATCAGGCGGGCGAATCATACTTGGCGATGGCGCAACACTCAATGTCTCACGCTGGTCCAATCCGCTCAACGACTCACGCGGCATGAACCTTCACGCCGGCCCCGGCGCCATCATCCGCTTTTGCAAAAACTCCGGAGCCTCCACCTCAAAAATCATAGCCCACTCGGCCATCCATATCGGTGAAGGCAGCCTCATCGGAGCTGGTTGCCTCATATGCGATTCCGACATGCACGAAGTGCCCCTTGGGGCTGACATGCCCGTCAAATGCGCCCCAATCCACATTGGCAATCAGGTGTTCATTGGAGCCAACTGTACGATTCTTAAAGGCGTAACAATCGGCGATGGTGCTGTGGTTGGCGCCGGGTCCGTCGTTACTGGCGACATCCCGCCAGCAACACTCACAGCAGGCCAACCCGCCCGGGCGCTTCGTGAACTGCGCTCCCCATCATAACTGATTCGTCTTGAGACAATCAAAAGTGTCAAAAATTCAATCCATCAACACACCCACCCCTGTGGCACTGCGCTTTTCCGCACATGCCATCCTACTTGCGATGTCATGCAATGTGGCAGGTTGGGCTCTTTCTGTTTTCAGCCTCATCCAGCCCATTCCACTGCTTGTTGGTATTGCTGCGATCTGGTTTCTGACAGCTCGAATGCTGGGCATCTGCTCACCGTTATCTTTCAATGTCTCAAAGTGGCGCAGGCGATTTTGCCAACCTCTGCCTTTTCTTTTTCTCTTTATTCTGTTCCTCGCCACAGTTGGAGGCCTGCTCTACCCACCCAACAACTACGACGCACTCAACTACCGCCTTCCCCGTGTCGCCCACTGGCTCATGGCCGAACGCTGGGAGTGGATTCATGCCTCCAATCAGAATGTAAACACACGCGCCTGCGGCTTCGAGTGGCTTACAGTACCCTTGATTTCCGTTCTACACAGCGACCGCCCTCTCTTCTTAATCAATATCATCTGTTTCTGTCTTCTTCCCTCGCACAGCTACGGTTTCATGCGAGGCATCGGCGTAGCCCCACGAGTGGCCCGCGCATGGATGTGGTTGCTGCCAGCAGGCTACGGCTTCGCACTGCAAGCCGCCAGCATCGGCAACGATCTGACCGCCGCCTACTTTGCCCTCGCATCTTGCCATTTCGCCCTACTTTGGAAACAAAATGCGGTGGCTCGCGACCTTCACCTGTCCCTGTTCGCCGCCGGTTTGATGACCGCCATCAAGCCCACCACACTGCCCATCCTGCTGCCCATCGCCTTCCTTTACCTTACGCGCTATTCACACCTCTAGAGCAAGCCCCTCTCAACACTTGCCGTCGTCGTTCTTGGAGCAACCGCTTCATTCTTGCCCAACGCTGTCATCAACCATGTCAAAGGCGGCGACTGGACAGGTGCCGCGATTGAAAATCCCTTCTATGGCAAGGTCGAGCCACTCATCGGTCTTTCTGGGAACCTGATCAATCTTGCGCTGCAAAACCTCGCACCGCCAGTTTTCCCCATTGCACAAAAATGGAACTCGATCGTCACGTCCATCACCCCGAAGTCCGTTCATGAAGCGATGATGCGAAACTTCGAAAGCGGTGGAGCCAATTTTGCAGTTCCCGACTTTCAAGGCGAAGAATGGGCCGGACTCGGGGCAGGCCTCACCATTCTGATACTTGTATCATCGATCGTGGCATTTCGCCGCAACGGACTCGCTCGCACTCCCGCATGGATCCTCTACCTGTGGTCTTCGTTCATCATCGCCATCATCGCCTATTTTTTAAAAGCCGGCATGACCACGGTCGGGAGGCATGTGCTTCCCTACTACATTCCTCTAATCGCACCGCTGCTACTCCTGCCGGGGCACTCGGCTTTGTTGAAGTCCCCCAACTGGCGTTTCGCTGCAACGCTCGTAATGCTTTCAACAATCGGACTAACCATCATCACCCCCTCTCGTCCGCTCTGGCCTGCAAATACGTTCTTCGAGCGATTCGCATCCGAAAACGCTTCTCCATTTCTTCGCCGCATCCGCACCGGATATGAAGTCTACGGTGGCCGGGCAGATGTGCTTGGCCAGCTTCGCGAAGCACTGCCACCGCGATCAAATACCATCGGTTATATCAATTTCGGGCCAGCTCCTCAAAACGCCTTGTGGAAACCATACCTTTCACGACGCCTGATACAAATACTTCCAGGGGACTCCATCTCAAACCTTACAAAAGCCGGCGGCCGTCACATAGTCGTCAATACGCGAGACTTCGAAATCCACATGGGACGCTCGGCGGAATCATGGCTCACAATACACAACGCCCACATCCTTTCCCGCCACACCATTCGTACTCTTGTCAAAGAACCCGCTTCAGAATGGTGGTTGGTCGAACTGCCTTGATCAGACCATGCCCACGCGGATCAGCGATCCACTCAATCAAAAAGCCATCAACTTTGTTCATTTTTTCTTGAACATAGCGCCACCCGTTTTAGCGTAATTGCATTGCGATTCCCCTTTCGCAAGTCCCATTCACTAGCTCCGTGTTGCGCCCTAAAAGCCAGCAACCAAGGGCGGCAGCGTGCCCCACCATAAAGAATTGCGGGTGTCCCGCCCCGCATCTTGCGGGGCACATTTTCAATGATCGGTAGGGCGATGCGGCCCCGCAGCGCCGAGTCTTTCAGAAATGATTCACCTCCAAAGCGGGAGGTAGAGTTATAAGTTATTCGGATAGCCCCCTAAGGAGGCACGACACTCCTGTCGTGCTCTTCAAAAGAATTTTCGAGCCACCAAGAGGATAGCAGATCGTGGATTGTGGATCGAAGAATAGGCCGCTACAACTAAGGCGATTCTTCAAACAGACCTTTGGGGACAAAAGTCCCTGCCTAAAAGAAGCCGCTTCTTCACCGTAGCTGGATCATCATGATCCAGGCCGTCCTTGGAGCATCTTGCTCCAAGTTCTGAAGTGTGCATGACACCGCCGCCTCTTCCACTTCATCTTCCACTTCGATGTTCAATGTTGGATGTTCACCCCTCCCCCAATAACAAATAACCAATAACTCTTCATTCCATGATCCGCATCGCCATCCTCGCGGACTTTCCGGTTCATCGGCTTCGCGGCTACGAGGAATGCGCCCCCGGACACCACGCCACTTGGCTACCGCCCTTGGCCAAGGAACTCGAGGCCCATGCATCAAAATTCGATTTCCACTGGATCATCTGCACCAAAGAGGTCGCCAAACCCACAAAGATCCATGCATGGGGCCAAACATTTCACCTGCTGCCTCGTAAAAAACTGTCCCTGGAGATCCTGACCGCCTTTCTCCGCGAGCGACGGCAGATTTCAAATTTACTTTCCTCGCTCAAACCCGACCTAGTTCACGCTTGGGGCACCGAGCAAGGCTATGCTCTTGCTGCCAACGATTCGCCGTTCCCTTCACTCATCTCCATGCAAGGCCTGCTGCAAACCTGCTGCTTCGCCGCCCCCATGCCCATTCTCACGCGGGTTCAGGCTCTTAATGAGCAGCGGGCCCTCCGCCACGCGTCCCACCTCACCGTGGAATCCCCTTGGGGCCGCGACCAGCTCAGCACACTGGCCCCTCATGCCAACATCGATCTGCTTGAATACGGTGTCGCCCCCGCCTGCTACGATATCACACGCAGTCCTGCGAAAAATCCCTTGGCCATCTTCGTGGGATCACTCACCCGCTTAAAGGGCATCGATTCCCTCTTTGCCGCCTTCGCCGATGAGCGCCTTCGACACATCGATCTGGTCGTTCTGGGTGCGGTTCATCCCAAACTCTGCCGCCGTCCGCTCACTCCCAACATCCGCCTACTTGGTCATCGTCCATCGACTGAAGTCCGCGATTGGATGTCAAAAGCTTGGTGCCTAGTCCACCCCACTCGTGCCGACACTTCACCGAATTGCGTCAAGGAAGCCCGCGTCATTGGCCTACCCGTCATCACCACTCCCAATGGCGGGCAGACGCAATATGTGGAACACGGAAAATCCGGATTCATTCACGCCTCGGGCGATGTGGAGGGGCTTATCCAAGGCGTCCTAAGCGTGACCGCAAGCCGCGAAACCAGCCTGCAAATGGGCACCACCGGCCAAGCCGAATGCCGCGTCGCACTGACCCCCTCCGCCACGGTGAGCCATCTCTTGAAAATCTACCAAAAGTAGGGCGAACCGCCTCCCACTTCTAACACGGTAGG
>CAIVXP010000094.1 GCA_903909905.1 Akkermansiaceae bacterium | reverse complement strand
TGCCGTTTTGGTCGGTGGTTTGCGCGGTGGTCTACATGGCGCTGAGGTTTTTTGTGGAACTCTCATCATGGTGGGACCTGGTGATGTACGCCCTGATGGGTTTGACATGGACCTTCCACATGGTCTGGACGCTGTGGATGATTCCGCGTGATCAGCCCGACCTGAAGGAAAACGGTACATTTCTCTCGCTGGTGGTGATTTACCTCGCGAACCTGATGGTGCTTGCTGGCTTGTTGTGTGTGGCAGGGGATTCGCCGCTGCGTGACACGCGGGATTTTGCATACGAATGGATGCGTCACGCGGCGACATGGGGGCAGCTTTTTTGGCGACTGGGAGTGGAGATGGTAGTTGAAATGCGGGCGCATTGGGGGCTGTGATGGGATTTTTCCTGGTTGCCATTGGCCTCATGAGCGGGATGCTGGGGGGGTGATCGATCTTGATGCCAATGCGACGTCAGCGCTTCTGCCTGAAGTGGTGGACGCCATGCTGCCGTGGTTGCGCGATGGCCATGCCAATCCTTCGGGTGCGTACCGCGAGGCCAAGCGCGCGAGGGCGGCGATCGATCGCGCGCGCGAGCAAGTGGCGGCGCTGATCGGTGCCGATGCGGATGAGATCGTGTTCACCGGTGGTGGCACGGAAAGTGTCAACACCGCGCTTCATTCGCTGGACCGGTTGGCGGGTGGCGGAAATGCGGTGGTTTCAGCGATCGAGCATAGTGCGGTGCTGCGTTGTGTCGAGGCGATGGCGCGAGGAGTTTCGCTTATGCCGGTGAATGTGGGTGGAGTGATTGAAATGGATACCTTTGCCGAACAACTCAAAGTTGCGGCGTTTGTTTCGGTGATGATGGCCAACAACGAGACTGGGGTGATCCAACCGGTTTCGGAATTTTTTCAATTGGCCAAAGCGGCGGGTTTGCCAACTCACAGCGACGCAATCCAAGCGGCGGGCAAAATTGACATCGATGTCAAAGCGCTGGACGTGGACATGCTGTCGATTTCGGCGCACAAGTTTCATGGCCCGAAAGGGGTGGGGGCCTTGTATGTGCGCAGTGGCTTGGCATTCGAGCCATTGCTGCGCGGCGGGGGACAGGAAAGCGGGCGTCGCAGCGGCACGGAAAATACCGCAGGCATCGTCGGCATGGGCGTGGCGGCCGAACTTGCGGCCAAGCATTTGCGCGATGACGGCGCAGCGTCGATCGCAGCTATGCGTGATGCCTTCGAGTCGAAAGTCCTTGGCGGGCTCGCCGATGTGACGCGCAACGGCGACACCACTCGGCGGCTTCCAAACACAAGCCACCTTTCGTTTGCTGGTTGCGAAGCCGCGGGCTTGTTGATTTTGCTCGATGATAAAAATGTCGCCTGTTCGGCCGGTTCGGCCTGCATGACCGGTAGTCAGCGCCCCTCGCATGTGCAGCTGGCGATGGGGATTCCTGAAGCTCAGGCAAAGAGCAGCCTGAGATTCAGTTTTTCACGTTTCAACACGATGGATGATGCGCATGTGGCGGCAGATGCGGTGATTTCTGCGGTCGGGCGTTTGCGTCGCATACAAGGTGACGGCGTGGGTCCTGTAGTAGTGTATTCGCCGTGAGTGTGGCTGGTTTGCCACTTCCTTGGCGTGTTTGCCTTGCCCGGGGCCTGGCTTCGTGCTTGGCTCCGCGCCGTCATGAAAATCGTCGTCGCTTACTCAGGTGGTCTTGATACTTCGGTCCTGCTTCTTTGGCTCAAGGAGAAATACAATGCAGAGATCATCGCTTACTGCGCGGACGTCGGTCAAGGTGACGAGCTCGACGGTCTTGAGGCCAAAGCGCTTTCGACCGGTGCTTCGAAATGCTTCATCGGCGACCTCAAGGAGGACTTCGCCGCGAACTACATTTTCCCGATGATCCAAGCGAACGCGATTTACGAAGGTCGCTATCTTTTGGGGACCTCGATCGCACGCCCATGCATCACCAAAGCGATGATGGATGTCGCGATCGCCGAAGGTGCCGATGCAATCGCGCACGGTGCGACCGGCAAGGGTAATGACCAGGTGCGCTTCGAGCTTTCCGCCGCGGCACTCGCGCCGAATGTGAGGTGCATCGCTCCATGGCGCGACGCATCATTCCGTGCGCAATTCCCCGGCCGTTCCGAGATGATTGCTTATGCCGAGGCTCACAACATCCCGATCAAGGCCTCGATGAAGAAGCCGTATTCGATGGACCGCAACCTGCTGCACATATCCTTTGAAGCGGGTGCAATGGAGGATCCATGGTACGATGCGACAACTCCTGCCGATCGCGACATGTATGTTCTCTCTGTATCGCCCGAGGATGCGCCGGATCGCCCCGAGTATGTGGAAATCCTTTTTGAAAAGGGCGATGCCATCGGCCTGCGTCATGAGAACCTCGATGCGATCATCGCCGAGCTTGGCGATGTGAAGGTAAGCGGCCAGCGTGATGGCTATGCATTGATGAGCCCCTATGGCGTGATGCGCGTGCTCAATTTGCTTGGCGGTCGCAACGGCATTGGCCGCGTCGACATCGTCGAGAACCGTTTTGTCGGCATGAAGTCCCGCGGCATTTACGAAACTCCCGGTGGCACCATCCTGCTCGCCGCGCACCGCGATCTTGAGACGCTGGTTGTTGACCGCGAATCAATGCATATTCGCGACAGCCTCATTCCGAAGTACGCGCAACTTGTGTACAACGGATTCTGGTTTGCGCCGGAGCGCGAAGCGATCCAGGCATTGGTCAGCGAAACGCAGAGAACCGTCAGCGGCGAGGTGCGACTCAAGCTTTACAAAGGCAATGTGATGCAGGCCGGTCGACGCTCGCCTTACAGCATGTATTCCGAAGCGGTGGCCACCATGGAAGGTGGCCAAGAGGAGGCTTATAACCAGGACGATGCCACCGGATTCATCGCGCTCAACGCGCTGCGCCTAAAGGCAAGTGCGCGTCAGGCGAAGTGATGCGGATTTGTTTGCTTCGTCACTCCCGATGCGCAAGGCACAGCCAAACGAAAGCGAGACCAAGAAGCGAATGCTGGAAGTGGCAGCCGCTTTGTTGGCGGAGCACGGTTTTGATTTGGTCTCGGTGCGAGATATCACGCATGCGGCAAAGGTGAATGTGGCTGCAGTGAATTATCATTTCGGCAGTCGTGACGGTCTTATGGCGCGCGTCATGGAAGAGGCGGTTCGACATTTCAACGAAGAGCGTTTGGCGCGGCTCGAGGGCTTGGAAAAACGCTTTGTTGGCAAGTCCGCCCCCTTGGAAGAAGTCCTTGAAGCATGGCTCAAGCCGCTGGTCTCTGCAGTTCAGCGATCGGGTTGGAAGGATGCCCAATTGGCCCCGCTGATCGGGCGCGTCCTCACCTTGCCGGCCGACAAGATGCCGGCGAAAATTTCTCTAACGCATGAGGGTATCGACGAGCGAGTGAGGCGCTTGTTGGGCAAGACATTGTCGCCGCTATCCGTGGGTGAAATCTCATGGCGCATGCATGGATTGCTGGGGGCTTTGGCGCACACGCTGGTTTCACCAACCGTGTCGGGTTTGCTTGATCCCGCCAGCGTTGAGGTCGTCATGGGAAGGTTTGTGAAGTTTGCCGCGGCGGCGATGAGAGAGGGAGCGGATTCAATGCCATTGGCAAAAAACAGCCCGCAGGCGATCTTTGATTTTTGATGGATTTAACTGCGGTTTCTTTCGTTCGTCACGACCGCGAAAATCTTGGCGATCTATTGGCGCGACAAACGCTGTAAAATCCGTTTCATTCAAATCGCCATGAAATTTCATCAATCCAAGGCCGAGTTGTTCATTCCCGACGGTATCGATGAAACTGCCGCTTTGTCTCGGATCACGCACCTTGGCATTGGCGCGCATCAAGACGACCTCGAGTTCATGGCCTTTCACGGCATCATTGAGTGTTTTCATAATGACAATGAATGGTTTGGGGGCGTGACCTGCACCAACGGGGCGGGCAGCGATCGCGTGGGGGCATACGGGTGTTACAGTGATGAGCAGATGCAGTCTGTCCGCCGCCAAGAGCAGAACATTTCCGCGCGGATCGGTCGGTTTGGAATTATGGCGCAGCTCGATTATCCCAGCTCGGTGGTGAAGGATCCGAATGATGCAGAGCTGCGTGACGATTTGATCGCTTTGCTACGCGCTACCCGCCCGCGGGTGGTCTATACGCATAATCCTGCGGACAAACATGAGACGCACATCGGCGTCATGGTAGCTGCGATTGAGGCGATGCGTGCATTGCCGCCCGAGCAGCGGCCTGAAGTCGTGCATGGCTGCGAAGTGTGGCGCAATCTCGACTGGATGTGCGATTCGGAAAAAGTTGCCCACGATGTTGGCTCCCACGACCATCTGGCCGCCGCGCTCACTGGTGTCTTTGATTCGCAGATTGCGGGTGGCAAACGCTATGACCTTGCCGTGCTGGGACGCCGGCGCGCCAACGCGACATTTTTCGAGTCTCATGCCATCGACCGTGCCGAAGGCATTGCATTTGCGATGGACCTCACGCCGCTAGTTCGCGACGATTCGCTTGATATCGCGGACTACGTCGATGGCTTTATCCTCCGCTTCCGTGAGAATGTGTTGACCAAATTGCAAAAACGACTCGGCCGCTGAGTTACTGTCATGGTAAACCGATCTGCAAATCCACCGCTCGAAGATCTTCGCAAGATTGTCGATCCGTTTGCCATTCCTGGCACATTGCTTGAAGGTCAGGGTTTTGGCAGCGGTCACATCAACGACACTTTTGTCGCGACCTATGATGAGTCAGGCAAGCGGGTGCGTTACATCGTGCAGCGAGTGAACCACGAAGTGTTCAAAAACGTGCCGCAGTTGATGGAAAACATCATGCGGGTCACCTCTCACATGGCGTTGAAAAACACCAGTGGTGACAGCCGCCGGGCTCTGACCTTGCTTAAATGCGATGATGGCCGTTCATGTCATCAGACTCCTCAGGGGGAATTCTGGCGTGTGTATCGTTTTATCGAAGGGGCACGTACCTACGATGCCGTCGATGATCCGCGACAGGCCTATCAGGCCGCGCGCGCGTTTGGTCAATTTCAGCTGGTGCTTGCCGATCTTCCCGGTGGTCGCTTGCACGAGACAATTCCGCACTTCCATGACACACCGAAGCGTCTTGAGAGCCTGCGCAAGGCAGCCGATGAAGATGTGATGGGGCGCAAAAGCGAGGTGCTTGCGGAGCTCGAGTTCGTCTTTCAGCGCGGGCACGAGGCATCGAAGTTGCTTGATCTGGCGGCTAAGGGGGAAATCCCGGAAAGGGTCACCCACAACGACACCAAGCTCAACAACGTGATGCTCGACAACATCACGGGCGAGGGGATTTGTGTGATTGATCTCGACACGGTGATGCCTGGTCTTTCGCTTTACGATTTCGGCGACCTTGTGCGCTCCTGCGCCAACACCGCGGCTGAGGATGAAACCAATCTTGCGAGGATTGATGTCTC
>CAIVXP010000093.1 GCA_903909905.1 Akkermansiaceae bacterium | reverse complement strand
CGCGCGGATTGCCAAGGGCGGCTCGGCGGTGGCGTGCAGATCCGCCTCTACGACCCGACCACGATCACCAATCCGCGCCTCGCCCGCCTCGCCATCGACACCGCGCGCGCCGAAGGCATCCCCCACCAAGTCACCGTCCGCCGCAGTGGTGGCACCGATGCCGGCTCCTTCCACCAGGCAAACAGCGGCATTCCCAGCATCGTGCTAGGAGTCCCCGCCCGCTACATCCACTCGCACAACGCGATCATCGACATCAACGATCACCTCCATCTGATCGCACTCGTCACCGCGCTGGTGGGCAGACTCGACCAACACACGGTCGACGACCTCACGACGTACCTCTGACCCAACAGCACTGCGTCTCTACGCATAGTTTTTTTACACTGGCCATCGTGGCAATGGCGTGGTTGTTTAATAGCCATGAATACACATCAAGTCGCCCCAATCGCCACTTTCATGTTTTGCGCGATCGCCAATGTGCAAACCGCCACGGCAGAGCTTCCATCGCTCACCACCAAGGAAGCAATGGGCCGCTTTGCCATTTCCGAAAACAACAAGTACAGCTTCCACATCGAATGCCGAGGCCGATTCGAATTACTGCCGGATGGCGGCAGAAAGAAAAATGTGCACAAAACTTCAGCAATCGTCATCGAACCCATCATCGAGGAGGTTTTGCCCAATCGCAGCTTCAAAGCGCGTGCCGTTAATTACGACTCATTTGAGTCAAACGATCCCGCCACTGCCGAACTCGAAAAAACCACCATTCGCGGCCAAGCGAACGGAGGGATTTCATTCGAAATAACCACCGAAATTCACCAAGGCACCATTTTTTACAGCGGCAAAGTCACCAACCCCGGGCCCACCATCAAAAACCCACTGCGTTTCGCCTTGCGAATCAAAATCCCAAGCCTTTATCAGAAACTAGCCATCAAAAGCCCCAAACAAGTGGAAGAATTTAAAGAGACACTCGAAGACGACAAAGTTTCCATCAAATGGACCGATGGTGAGAAGGTGAAGAGTAACTTCTCAAAGGATGTTGATGCCTCGAGCGACGAAATCAATGGTCCCGGCATCTCCAGCGTAGAGATTGATTCCGCTGCGTATGGCGGCAAAAAAGTCACAATCACCGCCGCGCCCAACTCCTCGCTCATAATGTCCAACGCAGACAGCGAACCCTTGCACAAAGGCTTTAATCTAATGTGGACCACCGACCCCACCAAAGACAAAGACCATAAGGCGCAAATCGCCATCGAGGTGCGTTAATCCGCCCCTTGCCATCGGCGACCGCAGACCAAGAGCCAGCATCTTAGCTGCGAATATTTTCCCGCACTGAGTTTTCGAATCGGACCCTTTCAGCGCGCCCACAGCCCAAAGCTCAAAGCCCAAAGCCCACAGCCCAAAGCCCAAAGCCCAAAGCTCAAAGCCTGGATTCATGCTGCGCGCGAGGCCTAACATAAAGCCGGATGCTCACTCACATCAAGCGATGCATTCCTAGGATTTTTTGATCAACGGCTTTGAGGCTCGGATATTGGGTCTTTAACCCAATACCCAATCTCTAAGTGCTACGACTCTTTCGCTCTTACTTTTTCTTTTTGGATTCCAAGGTCTCGTTGACCTTGGTGGCGATTTCCTCGTACAGCACGGGATCACCCTTGAGAAGCTCCTTGGCGGCATCGCGGCCTTGAGCCATTTGATTGCCGTTGTAGGAGAACCATGAACCGCGCTTCAGGACGATCTCGAGCTCGAGCGCAAGGTCGAGCAGCGAACCAGTCGAAGAAATCCCCTCGTTGTACATGATGTCGAACTCCGCTTCAGTGAAGGGCGGCGCGACTTTGTTTTTCACCACCTTGATCTTGGTGCGGTTGCCGGTGACCGTGCCGTCGGTGGCCTTGATCTGGCCGATGCGGCGGATGTCGACACGGACCGAAGAAAAGAACTTGAGCGCGCGTCCGCCGGGGGTGGTTTCCGGGTTGCCAAACATCACACCGATTTTTTCACGGATCTGGTTGGTGAAGATGCAGACCGTGTTGGCTTTGGAAATCAGCGCCGTAAGCTTGCGCATCGCGGCACTCATCAGTCGGGCCTGAGCACCGACGGTTGAATCGCCGATTTCGCCATCGAGCTCCTGCTTGGTGACCAGCGCGGCGACTGAGTCGAGCACCACCACATCGATGGCGTTCGACCGCACAAGAGCCTCGCAAATCTGAAGCGCCTCCTCGCCCGAAGAAGGCTGAGAAACAAGCAGGTCATCGAGGTTCACGCCAAGCTTGCGAGCGTATTGAGGGTCAAGCGCATGCTCGACATCGATGAACGCCGCAAGGCCGCCGCGTTTCTGAGCTTGGGCGATGATGGTGAGGGTGAGCGTCGTTTTACCGGAGGA
This sequence comes from Akkermansiaceae bacterium, assembly GCA_903909905.1. GTDB lineage: Bacteria > Verrucomicrobiota > Verrucomicrobiia > Verrucomicrobiales > Akkermansiaceae > Luteolibacter. Next base: position 15,134 of record CAIVXP010000093.1, on the reverse strand, counting down.
CTCCGGACCAAAGACTTCGACGATCCGGCCGCGTGGGAAGCCGCCCACGCCGAGGGCCCGGTCGATCAGCAGGTTGCCGGTCGGGATCACATCCACATCGCAGCGGCTTTCATCGCCGAGGCGCATGATGGCCGCTTCACCGAATTCCTTTTGGATATGCGAGATCGCAAGGTCGAGGTTGCGCTTGCGGGCGTCTTGGAGCTTTTCTTGGGCGGATTCTTCAGCAGTTTGTTTGGCCATGATGTTTGGGGTTGAGTGATGTTTGAAACCTAGGAGCAAAATTCCTCACCCGCAATAAAAAAGATGTTCACTCGAACAAAAAAGTGACCGGGCCGCGGCCCCGCTTAATTTTTATCGAAACTTACCGAAAAAATCACGCGTGGGCGGATTTCATAATTGGTTGTCGCCACGATCCAATTTTACTGTCAGGTGCACTAAATTGCACCACACCCAATCTGATGACTCGCCCCCTCCGCCCCTGCCTTGCCTGGATACCGATTGCCGCTCTCACGTTCGGGGTGTCCATAGATGCTCAAACGATCGGAAGCACCAGCCCCGAACAACAGGGCATGGTCAGCAATCTCGATACCGATAAGGACGGGATCGCAAACAGTACCGATCGCGACATTGATGGCGACCAGCTCGACAATGCCGACACCAACGAAACCGACATCGATGGCGACGGTATTGCCAATCACGAAGACGTGGACATGGATGGAGATGGCGTCGGCAACCTGTTGGATGACGACTTCGACTGCGACGGCATCATCGACCCGATTGATTTCACCGACGATGGTGGCTCAGGGGCATTTATCGACGAGGAGCACACGGGCTACGTCACTGATTTCGTTTTCGGCATGCTTCGCGACCTACTCAGGTTTGATGAATACTACGAACTGAAAGTAGCCGTGCTCTCGATTTCCGAACCTAGGGGCACATGGAATCTCAAAACCAGCGACGGCATCAACGTCAACGGTGAGTGGAGCTACCCGGCAAACAGGCCTGAAGAGTTCAAGCCTTTCGTGGCTGACCTGGAGGACGAGTGCCGGATTGTCGCCCAATACCCCAACGGGTTTATCACACTCTATTCATGGATACCGGGCCATCCGGTTAGTTTTGACTTTGCAACAAGCAGCGAAGAGTCGACGGGTAAAATGACACCTGTCTACCATCTGCACGCGTATTTTTCCGGATTCCCCAATGCATACCCCGAGCGCCCGCCAGAGGAAATTAGAGGCTCCCATAGCATCATGTTTTCCGGCGATTTGCGGGCATTTGACGGCATCGGCCCGATGGTGGATCAGCAGCGGGCGATTTTCAAAATCGTGACCGATTGGGAAAAAGAAAACTATCCGGACGCAGTGAATTAAGCCGCGGCCAAGGGCGAATTCCTCCATCGCCGCACTTTCTCGTTTGCATGTGATGCCCGCTGCGCTCCAATGAGCGCGCCGGATCGCACGCGCCCGGCAATTTCCCGCCAACTTATTTCCCAGCAGCACCATGTGGCACGGCCGTTTCACCCAAGACACCTCATCGCTCGTCCAACAATTCGGTGAGTCGGTTTCGTACGATTGGCGGCTATTCCCGCACGACATCGCCGGTTCGATCGCCCATGCGCGCGCGCAGCAAAATGCCGGACTCCTCACTGCCGATGAGTTCCAAAAAATCGAGAGCGGTCTGAGGGAAATCGAAAAAGAAATCCTCGACGGAAAATTCGAGTTCAAGACATCGCTCGAAGACATCCACATGAACATCGAGGCGGAGCTCACCCGCCGCATCGGCCCGACCGGTGCCAAGCTCCACGCGGCCCGCTCGCGCAACGACCAAGTCGCCACCGACACCCGCCTTTACTGCCGCACCCAGATCGGCGAAATCATCACCGCCGCCACCAAGCTGCAACTCGCCCTCCTCGATCGCGCGGAGAAATTCGCAGCTTCGATGATGCCCGGCTACACGCACCTTCAACGCGGTCAGCCGGTCACCGCCGGCCATCACTTCCTCGCTTATGTCGAAATGCTCGAGCGCGACAAATCCCGCCTCGCCGACTGCCGCCAGCGCCTCAACCTCTGCCCGCTCGGCTCCGGCGCACTGGCCGGATCGACCATCAATCTCGACCGCCAAGTGATCGCCGCCGAGCTCGGCTTTGACGGCGTCACGCGGAACTCGATGGACGCCATCGCCGACCGCGACTACATCGCCGAGCTGCTTTTCACGATCTCACTCTGCGGCGCCCACCTCTCGCGTCTCAGCGAGGACCTGATCCTCTGGTGCACGGCGGAATTTTCCTTCGTCCATCTCTCCGATGCCCACACCACCGGCTCGTCGCTGATGCCGCAGAAAAAAAATCCCGATGTCTGCGAACTCACTCGCGGCAAGACCGGACGCCTGATCGGCAACCTGCTCAACCTCCTCACCAATCTCAAAGGCCTGCCGCTCACCTACAACCGCGACCTACAGGAAGACAAGCCACCGCTCTTTGATTCGGTCGACACCCTCAAGCTCGTGCTTGCGGTCAATGCCGAGATGGTCGCCGCGCTTGAAATGAACGAGCAAAATTGCCATGCTGCCGCCTCCGATCCGATGTTGCTGGCAACCGACCTCGCCGATTATCTGGTCCGCAAGGGTATTCCTTTCCGTCAAGCCCACGACCTCGTCGGCAAGGCGGTCGCCGAATCGATCCGCACGAAAACTCCGCTCGATGCGCTCGACCTCGTCGCGATCGACCCCGCCTACGGCCCCGACGCGGCCGAAGTTTTCTCAATCGAACGCGCCCTGGCGGCACGCACCAACCCCGGCGCCCCCTCAGTCGCCAATGTCCGCGCGGAAGTTTCACGCTGGCAAAAACAGCTCAATTAAGCGCCCGGCATGTCGACCGCAAACGACCACGCACCCACCCGCCAAACCCGTGGCGGCCGTTGGTTCATGGCCTTTATCGGGCTCTCGCTCGCGATCATCGGCGGGCTTTTCGTATTCCTCATGGCGCGCAGCTACATGCGGGCCAAGGAAATGCGGAATTGGCCGAAAGTCCCATGCATCATCCTCGCATCCGAACTCGAAGAACGCCGCCACGATCCGAATTCCCCGATGGAATACCGCCACAGCGTCAGCTTCGGCTATGAATGGCAAGGCCAAGGCCTCCTCGGCGAGAAAACCACCCTGCGCGGCAACCCTTGGACCAATAAGCGCAACCTCGCCGAACAACGCCTCGCGGAATTTCACCTGGGAATGAACACTGAGTGTCTCGTCCATCCGCAAAACCCGCAGCTCGCGATCCTCAAGCCAGACTCACTCGCGCCTGGCTACTCAATCTGGTTCCCCGCACTTTTCATGATCGCCGGCCTCGGCATCACCCTCAACGCACTGGCTGGGCCGCATCGCTCGGAGAGTTAAGAGCGCCTGATATCATCGGCTGTCGTAAGTCAAGCGGCGGAATCCCTGATGTTTTGATTGATTGATCAAAAATTCACGGCTTAGAATCCCACCTCCGTGAGCTGCGCACCTGAAGTGTCGCACAAAATTACCCTGCTCAGCCGAAAACGACCTCATCACCCCTGCCTACAATGAATCCAGACCGCGCCACACTCAACTTTCTCAACAGCTTCCCCGAAGAATCGAGAAAACGCGGCGAATTGCTGCAAAAGGACGGCGCTGTGACACAGATTGTCGGCAACCACCTCTTCATCCCAGGCCGCGTCGAAGACGAATCCGGCACCTTCCGCACCAGCCTCCGCCTCCAAGGCAACCGCTGGTTCGGATCCTGCACCGCCGAGGACGAGATCGTCTCCGGTGCCTGCCAGTATGCGACAATGATGGAGCGCATGCACCGCGGCGAGGACCTGCCCGAGTCGCCCAACGAATTCGACGACACGCCAGTCCTCGACATTATTGAGGAAAAACTCGGCCGCGAACTCGACGACAAGGAAGCGGACTTCGTCACAAAAATCGAAAAACGCTATCGCCGCTATGTGATCGAGGGCGAACTCCACGACCACGACATGGTCCGCATCAGCCCGCGTTGGGAAATCACTTCCTACGAACCGCTCGAACTTTGGCCGATGCCGCCGGGCGACATTCTCGAGTTCTGGAACTACATCGCCTACGCGTTCTACAAACGCAAGCTCCCCTACCCGGAGTTCATGAGCGTGATCACCGACCTCGGCCATGTGCAACGCAAAATGGCCGACTGGGAGCAGGAGCGCGAAGTCGCCGCATGGTACGAGCGCATCGAGCAGGTCAACGAACGCCCGCCGCAAGAAGAACCGATCACCGTCAGCTTCCGCCTCGTCGCCACCATCAACGAGGCGCGGATGGAAGTGAAGGAATCGAAATCATCCGTGTGGATCCAACTGCGCGAGAAAAATGAAATTGAGCACTATGTGAACCTCCACCACGAAGGCGCCCTCCTGATGGACGCCTCGAGCCAAACACTCTGGGAACACTACCTCGCATTCTACCGCAAACACGGCGACACGACGCTCGATTTCGACCAAGAAGAATCATGCCGCTTCATGAACCGGGTCTTCCGCCAACCCGCACTCAAAGGCTATATCGTCAACCTCGACGACAAGGACTTCAAGGTCGTCGCCGACGCGCTCCGCTGGATCTGCGAGGACGATCCGTACGATGCAAAAAGTTTCGCGCTGCAACTCGTCACCACCGCCGGCGAAAATGTTTCGCACTCGGTGCGCCTCCTGCCCGGTCGCAAGGAGCTCTATCAATCCGATGAAACGGTGTTCCCTGGCCCACCACGCTGGCTCGAGGAAACCGATGTGATGCCGCGCTACCTGATCCCGCGCCGCGTGATCGACTCTCTCGAAGGTGTGGAGTTCCTCCGCAAGATCGGCGCCTCACTGCCCGAGTCGCTCAAAAAACGCGTCGTCGACCTCGAACTCAAACCGAAGTTCGAGATGAAACTTATCGCCGGCCTCACCGCTGCGGAAACCGAACATTTGGTCATCGATGTCACCGCGATCGAAACCAAAGGCCGCCGCACCGAACGCCTCACCAAGGACGGCTGGGAACTCGCCGAACAACAACCGGTCAAAGGCAAACAACTGCTACGCTTCGCCCGCGAGGCCCTCTACCCGGTCCCGCCGATCCTCGATGACATGGGCCTGTCCTATGACGAAAAACTTCTTTCGTTCAAATCGCGCATCACCAAGCAGTTCCCCGAAAAATTTGCGGAATGGATCAAGGCGATGCCCGAGGACATCGAACTCGACATCGACCTGCGCCTGAAGTCGATTCTCGCCGATCCGGTCACGGCCGCTGTCCGCTTCGAAGTCGTGGGCCAGGACATCGACTGGTTCGACCTTCGCATCGTCATCGATGTCCAAGGTGTCAACCTTTCGAAGGCGCAAATCCGCCAACTGGTCGCCGCACGCGGTGGCTATGTCCGCATGGAAGACGGCTCATGGATGCGACTCGAAATCAAACTCGATGCCGACCAGCGCGAGGCCGTCACACGCCTCGGCCTCGACCCCTTCGACCTTTCCGGTGAGACCCACCGCATGCACGCCCTTCAGCTCGCAGATCCGAAGGCGGCCGAAGTTTTCGACCCGAAGGCATGGGAGCGCATCAAGAACCGCGCCGGCGACATTCAGATCGAAGTGAACCCCGATGTGCCCAGCACGCTCAACGCAACACTGCGCCCGTACCAGGTCGATGGTTTCAAATTCCTCGCTTACCTCGCGGTCAACAATTTCGGCGGCATCCTCGCCGACGACATGGGTCTCGGCAAAACCATTCAGTCGCTCACCTACCTGCTCTGGCTCTTCGAGGAACAAAGACAAAACAACGCCCCCAAGAAGCCAGCACTCGTGGTCTGCCCGAAATCGGTGCTGGATGTTTGGGCCAGCGAAGCAAACAAATTTGCGCCCAACCTGGTCGTCAAAATTCTCAAGAACCGTGACGACATCAATGTCGACCACATTCAGGAAAACATCGACATTCTCGTTCTAAACTACGCACAACTTCGCGTCTGTGGCGAAGAACTCAACGGAGTGAAGTGGCTCACGATCATCCTCGACGAAGGCCAGCAAATCAAAAACCCGGATTCAAAAGCCGCGAAGTGCGCCCGCGAACTCGATTCACAAAACCGCCTCGTGCTCACCGGTACCCCCATCGAAAACCGCCTGCTCGACATGTGGTCACTCATGGCCTTCGCCATGCCAGGCGTGCTCGGATCGCGCGCCTATTTCAAAAAGCGCTTCGACAAACGCAAGGACCCACTCAGCCAAGCCCGTCTAGCCTCGCGTCTTCGCCCTTTCCTCATTCGCCGCACAAAACTGCAAGTCGCCCAAGACCTGCCGCCACGTACCGAAGAGGAAGTCTACTCGAAGATGGAGGGCGTGCAGCTCGAGCTCTACAAGGCCGAGCTGAAACGCATCCAAAAGGCACTGCTCGGGCTCGATTCGGATGAGGCGGTGAAGAAAAATTCCTTCGCGATCCTCCAAGGCCTCATGCGCCTTCGCCAAATCTGCTGCCATCCGGGCCTCATCGATCCGAAGTACCTCAAGGAGGAATCGGCCAAGATGGAGTCGCTCTTCTACCTGCTCGACCAACTCCACGAAGAAGGCCACAAGGTGCTCGTCTTCTCGCAGTTCGTTTCGATGCTCGACCTCATCAAGGCCCGCCTCGAATTGGAAAATCGCCCCTACAATTACCTCACCGGCCAAACCAAGGACCGCAAAGGTGAAATCGAACGCTTCCAGACGACCAAAGACCCCTCGGTCTTCATGCTCTCGCTCAAAGCCGGTGGCGCAGGCCTCAACCTGACCTCTGCCTCCTACGTGATCCTCTACGATCCATGGTGGAACCCGGCCGTGGAAAACCAGGCCATCGACCGAACCCACCGGATCGGCCAGAAAAACAAAGTCATCGCCTACCGTTTGCTCACCCGCGACACGGTCGAGGAAAAGATCCGCATCCTCCAGCATCAGAAGACACAGCTGGTAACCAATGTCCTCGGCGACGAAGGCTTCGCCTCCAACCTCGGCATCGATGACCTGCAGTTCATCCTCACCCACAACATCGACGAGGACGACGAGGAGAAAAAAATCTGAGCCAAGCGCGAGTCGACCTCCCTCACCCGATGAAGGTCGCCATCATCCACTATCACCTCGAGCCGTCAGGCGTCTCGCGCGTCATCGAACGCGCATCGCGCGAACTCACGCGACGAGGCATCGCGCATGTCATCCTTGTCGGCAAATGCCCGCGAGGCATGACCGACACCATGCCCGTTCGCATGGTCGAGGGACTTGCTTACAGCGACTCGCCACTCGACAGGCAAGGCGCAGAAAAAATCCTGGATGCGCTCCGTGCAAGCGCGTCCGATGCGCTCGGTGCTCCGCCCGACATCTGGCATTTTCACAACCACTCGCTCGGCAAAAACCGCGCGGTCCCGCTGATCGTTTCAATGCTCGCCTCACAGCGCGAGCGACTCCTGCTGCACATCCACGATCTTGCGGAAGACGGCCGAGCAGAAAACCGCGCGAACATCGCCGAATGCCCCAATCTTTACCCACTCGCTCCGCAAATCCACTACGCGTTCATCAACTCACGCGACCGCCACCATTTCATCAAAGCCGGGCTTTCCGCAGCCAACGCGCACTTGATTGAGAACCCGGTTTTCAATGCGGATTCAATTCCCAACACATCATCAAATACACCAAATACCGGAGCCTTATTGCTCTGCCCCGCACGCGGCATCCGCCGCAAAAACATTGGCGAACTAATCCTTCTCACTCAACTCGCACCCAAGGGCACACGCGCAGCAATCACTATCGCACCCGAAAATCCACAATGGCTTGAAATCCACGAGCGTTGGAAAAATTTCTGTGGCGCCAATCGATTGCCTGTCGAGTTCGCTGTCGTCGACCGCGTCGCGCCCACAACAAGCACCGACGCATCGTTCGAATCGTGGATCTCGCACGCAACCCACTTCGTCACCTGCTCGATCTCCGAGGGCTTCGGTCTCGTTTTTCTAGAATCGCATGCATATGGCAAACCACTCATTGGCCGGAAGTTGCCACACATTTCTCACGATCTGGCGAAGCACGGTGTCGAACACACCAAGCTTTACGAAAAAATCCTGATCCCGACCGATTGGATTTCGCACGAATCACTCAAGCGAAATCTCGAAAGTTCACTCACACGCCTGTGGCAGGCATGGAATCGAGAGCCAAACGCCGATGCGATCGAATCCACGATCACATCAATCGAACATGATGGTTTTTTGGATTTTGGAAATCTTCCCGAAGTTCTTCAGGAAAGAGTAATACGAAAACTGCTCGACTCCAGCCATCACGCCACGCCCAGAGTGCTAATCGATGGCAAAATATCGCCACTCAAACCATGGATTGATGATGCGTTGATTCATAATCACCAATCACAAACACGGCAGTTGTTCGAAGGGTATTCCACTACCGCGCATGGAGAACAACTTGTCGGGATTCTCAACCTGACCCTCGATCAAAAAACTTCAACGACGGGAGCGTTGATGCCCGACCAAATTCTCAAAGCGCACCTTTCCGCATCGGAGTTTCATTTTCTCAAATCTCCAGCCGCTCCGCGCATTCGATCCATCGACACATCGCCATTTCGTGCGGCTATTTTCGACGTCTACGGCACGATGCTTGACGCTCCGGCAGGCGGCGTGAAACCCGATCCCGATGCCGATCCCAAGCTGCGCGAAATCATCAAATCCTTCGGCTACAAGCCGCCTGAATCGCCAAGCAACGCCTTGCATGCCGCCATTCGACACCACCATCAACGCTCGGCAGAAGAATTCCCCGAAGTCGACCTCTGTGAATTGTGGCACCAAATCCTCAAGGCACCCGAAGATTGCGATCTTAAGGATCTCATCATCAGCCTGGAAACATTTTGGCATCCATCTCGCATCATGCCCGGCTTGGAGAATTTTCTCAACGAGCTCCACGACTCTGGCATCGTACTTGGCATTCTCTCCAACGCGCAGATCAACACGCTTCCATCGCTCGGTCATCTCGCAAACCTCTTCGAGCCCGATCTCACTATTCTCTCCTACCAGCATCGCATCGCCAAACCTTCACCGGCGCTTTTCTCACAACTCGCAACACGCCTCAAAGCTCGCGGCATTTCCCCCAAAAACGCCCTCTACATCGGCAACGATCCCAATCACGACATCATCCCTGCTCACCAAAAAGGCTTTCAAACCGCTCTTTTCGCCACTCACACCGTAGCGGACACCAATCCTTTCAACACTAATGCTTCCCACGATTGCCCCACCCATATGTTCGTTGGTTGGCATCAAACATAGGACCAAAACCCAATTTTCATCCGACGGTGTTGCGTAAAAAATATAGGGACAAAATAAAGGGACAGTCCTTTTATATGAATTCTTCTTGCTATCTGCCTTCGACGGGCTATCCTCTGCTTCATGCGACAGGCGCGTTGGTTGGCGGAATGGCGAAATTCGGAGTCCAAACCGGTCTTCTATCACTGCTTTTCACGCGTCGTCGATCGGCGCCGAGTCTTTGATGCCCGGGAAAAGGAGAAGTTCCGCACCCTGATGCGCATCTATGAGAAATTTTCAGGCTGCCGCATCACCTCTTACTGCCTGATGGGCAACCACTTCCATCTCCTGCTCGAGGTTCCGCCCATGCCGAAAGACGGCCTTTCCGATGCAGAGCTCCTCCAGCGCCTCTCGGCCCTCTACAACAATGCCTTCGTCGCCACCGTGGCCAAGGAACTGGCCGATGCGCGCCAGCTCGTCAAAGCCGGCCTCGCCGAGGAATCGGTCGTCGTCGCGCAAATCCATGCGCGTTTCACCTATCGCATGCACAACTTGGGCGAATTCATGAAAGGCCTGCTGCAGCGATACACGCAGTGGCACAACCGCATTCACGAACGCAGCGGCCGCCTGTGGGAGGACCGCTTCAAAAGCGTCATCGTCGAGGACGGCGTCGCAGCGCGAACCATGGCGGCCTACATCGATCTCAACCCGGTGCGGGCGGGACTCGTCACCGATCCAGCCGAATACCGCTGGAGCAGCTATGGCGAGGCGATTGGCGGCGGTGCCAAAGGAAATGGAAAAACCGCGCGTGCGGGGCTGGTTCGCGCGTGGGGCGCGCATAAGGGCATGTTGGCCGACGCGGCTCTGTGGTCGGGCGAAGTTTCACGAGCCTACCGCAAAATGCTCATGGCCCATGCGGTGGAAAAAACTTCCGAGAGCTTCGGACCCGATGGTTCTTTAGTGCGCAAAACCACGCGCAGGGGCATTGCCAAAAACCAAGCAACCAAACACCAACAAGCCGATGACGAGATCCCCCTCGCCCGCATGCTGCGGCATCGCATTCGCTACTTCACCGACGGGGCCGTCATTGGCAGCCGTCTTTTTGTCGACGAGGCCTTCGCCCATTCACGTCATCGTTTCGGTCCAAAGCGAAGTTCCGGCGCGCGCAAAATGCGCGGGGACGCCTCCCCCGCCAGCCCCCTTCTCTGGTCCATGCGCGACCTGCGCAAGGGGATTGGGTGAAGCGCGTAGAATGAATTTGTGGCAAAGGTTGGCTGATCAAAAAAGAACCATGCCTTGCACACTTTACCGAGCAACATGAATACTCATCACCGAAAATGCACTCCGGCTTTTTCGGTCAGTGCTTTGAGGATGCGCTTATGGACTGTCTCGACCTCTTCCGCCTTGAGCGTGCGATCACTGGCGCGATAGTGGAAACGATAGGCCAATGACTTGCGATCCGCCGCGAGCTTGGCACTGCTCGGATCGCTGAATACATCGAAGCATTCGAAATCAACGAGCAAGGTCTCGGCGCACTTGGTGATGACACCCTCGATCTCGGAGTTTGGCAAAGTGCTGGCGACTTCCATCGCCGCGTCGCGCGACGAGCCAGGAAATTGCGGCAACTCGGCGACATGCTCGATGCCCTTGAGCAACTTGCGGACCTTGCCGAGATCAAGCTCCGCCACAAACACCGGCGTGTTGAAATCCAGTTCGCGTTCGCGCGATGGCAAGAGCCTCGCAAAGACACCAATCGATTGATCACCAGCGCGGATGTCGCAAGCGATCGCAAAGCCTTCGCGATCTTTTGGCGAAAAACGGATGCTCGCTCCAGGGATCAACGCGGCGACGAGGCCTTTGAGATCGAAGGGATCGGCGATCTGCTCGGCCTGATCCCAACCGACCGGACGCGTCGGGCCGGAGAGCAGGATGCCGAGGGTTTCGCTTTCCTGATCCTTCGATTTGCCACCGCCCGCATTGCGAAACACGCGACCCATTTCAAAGAGTCGCAGCGATTTCGCCTGCTGTCGCACATTGCGCACGGCGGAGGCGACAAGCCCGGGGATCATGCTCGGACGCATCACCGCGTGATCTTCGCTCAGCGGGAGTTTCACGCGAATCGTGTCACCATCCTGCAGCGGGCGCAGCGGCAGGGCATCGGCGACTTGCGCATCGGAGATGAGCTTGATCGTTTGGCATTCGTAAAGGCCGAGCGCGGCGAGTCGCCGGCGCAGGATCATGTCGGCATCGTAAGCGCCATCGATCGCGCTGGCGGGAACAAAGGTGCCAAGCATCCGCGAAGGGACATTGGCGAGACCATGCACGCGCGCGATTTCCTCGACGAGGTCGATGTGACGCTGGAGGTCGGCACGGAATGACGGGATTTCCCAAGCACCGTCGGAGCGCTTGGAAAGACCGAGGCGAGTGAGGATTTGTTCCGCATCGGCGAGAGCGATCGAGCCACCCATGAGTTGGTCGAGCTTCGCGGCATCGAGCGCGACGGGCTTGGTGATCACCGGAGCCTCGCCCGCAAGCTGGATCGCGGCATCGGCGGATCCGCCGGCGGTCTCGAGAATCAACTTCACGGTAAGCGCCGCAGCGGAGATCACGCCCTCTGGGTCAACACCACGCTCGAAGCGATAGGAAGAATCGGACGAAAGCGCGGTGCGGCGCGAAGTGCGGCGGATGCCTTGTGAGGTGAAATAGGCCGACTCAAGTACGATGTCCGTCGTAGTTACCGTGACGCCACTGGCGAGGCCGCCCATCACACCGGCAAGTGCGAGGGTTGCGCCCGTTGTGTCGGAAATGACGAGGTCATCGCCCGCAAGCGAGTGCTCGGATTCGTCGAGCGCAGTGAACGACTCGCCATCGCGCGCATGGCGCACGACCAAGCCGCCACCGATCTTTGCCGCATCGAACGCATGAAGCGGCTGACCCAACTCATGCAGGACGAAATTCGTGACATCGACGATGTTGTTGATCGGCCGCAGCCCGATGGATTCGAGGCGTTCTTTCAGCCATGCCGGGCTTTCCTTCACCGTTACGCCCGAAATGCGGATGGCGCTGTAGAGCGGGCAGGCATCGGGCGCGTCGATTTGAATCGATGTCGCGGCGGTGGTTTTTGCGGATGGAATTTCAAATGCCTTGAGCGGCGTCTTGAGCAAGGTTGCAAGCTCGCGAGCCATGCCGCGGTGGCTTAGCAAATCTGGTCGGTTCGGCGTAACCTCAAGCTCGAGCAGCACATCCGAATCAAAGAGCTGTTTGACCGGTCGGCCGATTTCCGCATCGGCGGGAAGGATCAGCAATCCATCCTCGCCCGCAGGCAGGCCGATCTCCGAAGCGGCGCAAAGCATGCCCTTCGACTCGACCTTGCGCATGACGGTTTCATTGATCGTAAATCCACCCGGCAGCTCAGCGCCGGGCAATGCGCATGGGACTTTGTCGCCGACCTTGTAATTCTGCGCGCCGCAAACGATCTGGCGCAGCGCGCCTTCACCGGCATCCACCTGCGTGACCTTAAGCCGATCGGCATTCGGGTGCTGCACCGCTTCCTTGATCTGCGCGACGACGATTTTTTCCGAGCTCACGCCCTTCGGGACAATGCCCTCCACCTCAACTCCGGCGAAAGTGAGAAGATCATCAATCTCCCTGATCGACTTGCCTGCGAGATCTAGATGGGTTGAGAGCCAGTTGAGTGAAATGTTCATGAGGAGTGAAGGAAGAGCCGTGGTTCAAAAAATCAGAACTGTTTCAAAAAGCGCACATCGTTTTCGATCAGCAGCCGGATGTCGCGGATGCCCCAGCGGATCATGGCGAGGCGGTCGAGGCCCATGCCGAAGGCGAAGCCGGTGGTGGCCTCGGGATCGAAGGCCTGGTCCTTGCGCGACTTGTTGATCGCTTCAAAAACCGCGGGGTCGACCATGCCGCAGCCGGCGACTTCGATCCAACGCGGCTCCTGGCCTTTGACGGTGAGCTTCACATCAATTTCAAAACTCGGTTCGGTGAATGGGAAAAAGTGCGGGCGGAAGCGCACCTCGGTGTTCGGTCCGAAAAGTTCCTGAAGGAAATATTCCAGCGTGCCCTTGAGGTCAGGCAGCGAAACATCGCTCGCGACATAGAGGCCTTCGAGTTGATTGAAGACCGAGAGGTGGGTGGCGTCGATTTCGTCGCGGCGATACGCCGAGCCGGGCGCGATGATGCGGAGCGGCGGCTTTGCCGATTCCATCGTGCGGACCTGCACGCTTGAGGTGTGAGTGCGCAGAAGTTTGCCCGAGTCGAAATAGAAGGTGTCCTTCTCGTTGCGCGCTGGGTGATCGGCAGGCGTGTTGAGCGCATCGAAACAATGGAACTCATCCTCGATCTCTGGGCCATCGGCGAGGGCGAAGCCCATGCGGCGCAGGATGGCGATAGCCTCATCGCGGATCAGCGTGAGCGGGTGCAGCCCGCCAATCGCCAACTCGCGGGCGGGAAGCGTCGTGTCGATGCCGGCAAGCGCGGCGCGATCGGCAATTTCCTGCAAGGCCGATTGCTTGGCTTCGAGCGCGGCGGTGATGCTTGCGCGTGCGGCGTTGAGCAACTGGCCGACGGCGCCTTTTTCCTCCTTGGGCACATCCTTCATTCCGGCGGCGGCCAGCGTGAGCGAGCCTTTCTTGCCGAGCACGGCGACGCGGGCGTCCTCAAGTGCGCGCTCGTCGGTGGCGGCGGAAATTCGTACGAGTGCGTCGGCCTCGATGGCTGGGATTTGGTCCTTCATGTGCGGGCCGCATGGCATAACCTGCTTCGCGCGCCGGGTCAAAGCCAAGCTGTCGCCTACCCGCCGACAGGCCGCCGTATGCCGAAGAACCCCGCCGCATCGGGGTCCGTGCTTGCATGGTTCGGGAGCTGGTTTAGAAACCACGGGACAAATCGTGAAAGGTTACTTCATCCGCCGCCTGCTGCTGATCCCGCCCACGCTGATCGGCATCACGCTGATCGTGTTCGGGATCACGCGCTTTGTGCCGGGCGGGCCGATGGACCGGATGCTGCAGGAGGCATCGCGCGGGGCGGACCAGGGGGGCAAGCGCTCGTCATCGACCCAAGCGCAGGGCGGGCTGAGCGAGGAACAACTCGAGGAGCTGGAGGAACAATTTGGTCTCAACGAAAATCTTTGGGTCGCCTACGGCCAGTGGCTCGGCGTGGTGGCGCGCGAAACGCAAATTTCAAAGGGCGAATTTGCCGCGAAGGGCGATGAAACAATCGGCAGCTCGGCGGACCCGGAAAATGTCACCGAAGTCGTGCTGCGCGGTGATGGTCGTGCGGTGCGGGTTGTGAAGGCGGGCAACGCGATCAACTCGGCGGTGTTTGTCGATTCGGGCAAAGACATCGCGGCCGAAGGATGGAAGGCGAGGCTCGAAACGAAAGAGGATCGCCAGCAACGCTTCAAGCGCCGCAACCCCGGTAGCGGATCGGTGCCGGATTACGCGCCACGCGCGGTGCTGCACCGAAAACATTTTTCGGGATTGCTCCAAGGCGACCTCGGCCGCTCGACGGTCTACAATGACCCAGTGCACGAGATGATTCTCTCGCGCATGCCGGTGGCCGCGTACTTTGGCCTGCTCACCGCCATCATTACTTATGCCGTGAGCCTGCCGCTCGGCGTGCTCAAGGCACTCAAACACCGCACCTTCATCGACTCGGCCTCATCGGTGCTCATCTTCATCGGCTATTCGATCCCGGGCTTTGCGCTGGGTGCCATCCTGCTGGTTTACTTCGGCGCTCGAATGAATTGGTTTCCGCTCTTCGGTATAGTGAGCCCCGACTTCGATCAAATGGGGCCCATCGAAAAAATCAAGGACCTCGCTCACCACACCGCCCTTCCCCT
>CAIVXP010000092.1 GCA_903909905.1 Akkermansiaceae bacterium | reverse complement strand
CTAGTTTCCCGCCCACCCGAACGGGATGGAGCGGTAGCTCAGTTGGTTAGAGCGCCAGCCTGTCACGTTGGAGGTCGCGGGTTCGAGCCCCGTCCGCTCCGCCATCCCCGTTCGAGAATCAACCCCGCCCCACAAAGGCGGGGTTTATTCGTCCGTAGCGGCGATCACCGGTCGCCGCTCTTTTCCTCCTATCATCCCAGCGCCCGCTCATTCAGAACATTGAACCGCCAATGAACGCGAATAGACGCTAATGGGAATAGATGTCGGTTCGTGCCTTATGGATTCGGCGCCGCGAGCCGCGTCGCCATACCTTGATTGAAGAAATTGCCTCTTCATTTTCTTACGCATCGATGTTTGGTGTTCGCCCCCCCACAGGATGACGCAAAACCTTGCGTTCCGCAGGTTTCCGCCCTTTCATGCCTCCCCATGCCTACTGTCGCCATCGTCGGCCGCCCAAATGTCGGGAAATCCGCGCTCTTCAACCGCCTCGCTGGTCGCAAGATCGCCATCGTGCACGACCAACCCGGCGTCACCCGCGACCGCATCAGCGCGCCATCCAAAGCAACCGCCCACCCCTGCACGATCATCGACACCGGTGGCATCGGCGGCAACATCGAGGATGGCTTCGACGCGCAAGTCGCCATTGAGGCGGACATCGCGATGCAAACAGCCGACCTCATCCTCTTCGTAGTCGACGCCCACGACGGCCTCACCGCGGTCGACCAATCGATCGCGCAGAAACTCCGCAAGGCCGCTCCACCGGTTATGCTCGTTCTCAACAAAGTCGATGACCCGAAACACGAATCCGCATTCGCGGATTTCACCCGGCTCGGATTTCCCAATGTCCTCTTCGTCTCCGCCGAACACGGCCGCAACTTCGGCCGCCTCTGCGATGAAATCGACGCGGTGATCGCGCCACTCGCCGAGGAATCCGAAGCCATGGCCGAGGTCGCCGAAACCGAGGGCATCAAAATCGCCATCGTCGGCAAACCGAACGCCGGAAAATCCTCACTCGCCAACGCCATCCTCAAGGACGAACGCACGATCGTTTCCGACATCGCGGGGACCACGCGCGACGCGATCGATCTACCCTGCTCGTTCCAAGGTGAAAACTTCACGCTCATCGACACCGCCGGACTTCGCCCGCGCGCCAAGCGCGACAACTCGGTCGAGGTCTTCTCCGCAATGCGCACCGAGAAGGCCATCCGCCGCGCCGACCTCTGCGTGCTGGTCGTCGATGTCGCCGCCGGCATCTCGGCCCAGGACCGCAAGATCGCCCAAACGATCATCGACGAGAAAAAACCCTGCCTCATCGTCCTCAACAAATTCGACCTTTACCACCCCGGTGCCAATCAAGCCGTACGCCTCGAGGAAGCGACTGCCCACGCCCGCCGCGAGTTGTTTTTCCTTCACTACGCCCCCCTCGTCGCCTGCTCGGCCAAAACCGGCGGCTCAGTCGAAAAGGTCCTCAAAGAAGCCCTCAAAATCCGCAAGGGTTCGCAAAACATCCCCGGCACCGGCCAACTCAACCGCATCCTCCAAACGGCATTCGAAACCAACCCGCCCCCAATCGACAGCCGCGTCAAACGCCGCCTCAAACTCTACTACGCCACCGCCGCCACCAACGAAAAATACAGCGTGATTCCCGTGCCTGTGATCGTACTCTTCGTCAACGACAAGCGCCTCATGGCCAGCAGCTACGAATCCTACCTCACCAACCAGTACCGCGCCGCCCACCCGGCTCCCGGTATCCCTGTGATATTCTCGGTTCGGTCACGCTCACGCCGCGAATGGGAGCCCCGTCAAAAACCACAGGGGCATTAAGTTTTTTCACCACCATGAAACACATCACCATCGCCATCATCGCCTTAGCCACATCACTTTGCGTCCATGCAAGGACATGGAAGAACGCGGATGGCACAAAATCATTCGAGGGCGAATTTGTCAGCCGCACCGGTAATGATGTCACGGTCTTGATGACCAATACCAACACAAAGACCACCCTCACTCTCGACAAACTGCACCCGAATGATCGTTTCTGGCTCGATAACAATCACCCACCGAATGCCAAGACCTCACAAAATCCCGCCGCGATTTTTGATCAACTGACCTTTGGCGACAACCACAAACAGGTGGAGGAAAAACTCAAGGCCAGCAAGTTCGCCAAACTCACCGTCGCCGAAACCTTCCTCGGCCGCTCGGGACTCAACGGCGTTTTTCGCACAACAAAAAAAATCGGCGGACTCGACGCATCGCTTTTCTTCGACTGGAGTAACGAGGACAGCCTCAGCGAGCTCAACCTCCACACCGATCCGAAGCCCATCGCAGAAGCCACGCAGTCACTTGTTCCGTGCTGGAAGGAATTTGCGAAACTGCTCACCAATCTCTATGGCAAGCCTGTAATCTCATCACCCAAACTCAACACCTCTTCGATTCCAGACGCCACCTATCAGCCCACCCACCTCTGGAACCTCAGCCCCAAAGGCAGCGTCACCCTCGGCGCCTCACGCGAAGGCGACAAAGCTCTGATCGTCTGCCGTTTTTCAGAGAAAAAAACCAACCCGGTTGCGCTACCCGAATAAACAAACACCATGGCGGGAAAATCCGAGCTCCTGAACCTGCAATTCATCGAAGCGCGACACTCGCTCGTCGAACTCGCTGCCTTTCTCGATCGCTTCGACCGGCATGATGGCCCATCCGACTTTCGCCTTGAAGCGCTGAAAAACGCGCTGCCCATCCTGCTGGAAAATCATCCCGATCGCGCCCGAAAAATCCTCGAGTCGCTCTCGGATCCCACCAGCAAGCCGATCCCCCACGCCACCACCCAAGGTGCCGCTGGCGCGGCCAAGCCAGACCTCTGATTTTCCTCCGCGATGAAATACATCGAACCCCACGCGCACATGGTCAGCCGCACGACGGATGACTATGAAAAGCTCGCGCTCGCCGGATGTCAGGCAGTTTGTGAGCCGGCATTCTGGGCGGGCTTCGATCGCTCATCCGCGCAAGGGTTCCACGATTATTTCCGCCAACTCACCGAGTACGAACCCCAGCGCGCGGCAAAATTCGGCATCAAACATTTTTCGTGGCTCTGCATCAACCCGAAAGAAGCTGACGACCTAGGCTTTGCCCGCGAAGTGATGTCGCTTATCCCTGAGTTTCTCAAAGCACCGAATGTTCTCGGCATTGGCGAAATCGGTCTCAACAAAAACACCCGCAACGAACTCACGATCTTCGAAGAACATGTGCAGATCGCGCTCGATCACCAGCTGCCGGTCCTGATCCACACTCCCCACCTCGAAGACAAACTCAAGGGAACTCGGCTCATCCTTGATTCGCTCGCGAACTTTCCCCAACTCAACCGCTCACAAGTCATCATCGATCATGTCGAGGAACACACGGTCTCACACGTGCTCGATGCCGGCTACTGGGCAGGCATGACCCTTTATCCGCACAGCAAGTGCTCGCTCGACCGCGCCATCGACATTCTCGAAGTGCACGGATCTGAGCGCCTTTGGATGAACTCCGCCTGCGATTGGGGCATCTCGGATCCACTCGCCGTACCAAAGTGCGCACTGCGCATGAAGGCCCGCGGTCATGACCCGGCGGCCATCGAAAAGATCATCCACCAAAACCCCGTCGACTTCCTCAGCCAGTCGCCGAGATTCGTGATCTAACAGAATCGTCTTTTGAAATTTCACCGCGCCCATCTCGCATACTGCACCAACATCCACCCGGCCGGCAACTGGGAGGAAACCCGGCACTGCCTCCAAACCCACACGCTCGGTGTCCGCAACCTATTGATAAAAAATGGCATACTCGCCACCAACGAGCCGTTCGCGATCGGGCTTCGTCTGTCAGCCCACGCGGCTAGCGAACTTTTGCAGGGCGACCAACTCGCACGCTTTCGCGATTGGCTCGCCGAGACAAACACCTATGTGTTCACGATCAACGGATTCCCCTACGGAAATTTTCACGGAACCCGCGTGAAGGAACAAGTCTTCGCACCGGATTGGACACATCGAGATCGCGTCGAATACACCAAAAATCTTTTTAAAATCGTCGCCTCCATCGCACCAGCCAACTGCGGCGGATCGGTCTCGACCTTGCCCGTATCGCATAAGACATTTAAAGCAGACGAAGCCATCATTCGGAAAAACCTGATCAACTTCGCCGATTGGCTCGATGACCTCTCCGCACGCACCGGCAAGGACCTGCATCTCGGCCTCGAACCGGAACCACTCGGCCATATCGAAAACACCAAGGAATCACTGGCATTTTTCGATCGCCTCACGAATGAGACAAGTCACCCAACATCTTTGCTCAATCGCATCGGCATCAACTACGACTGCTGCCACTTCGCTCTGCAGTTCGAGGACGCAAAACATTCACTCGACGCACTCACCCACGCTGGCATCCGCATTTCAAAAGTTCACCTTTCAAACGCCCTCGCACTCGATCCGCGAAATCCCGCAGCCATCGCGGTGATTGCGGGCTTCGATGAGCCGGTCTACTCGCATCAGGTCGTTCATCAAAATGCATCCGGCACATTGAGCCGCTTTTTGGATCTGCCCGACTTTCTCCGCGCCACACCATCGAACCTAGACGGCGAAGCACGCGTGCATTTCCACATCCCGCTCGACGCCAAACCATCGATGCCGCTCGGCTCAACCAGCGATCATGTCACCGATACGCTGTCATGGCTGGGCTCCCACCCCGATGCCTGCACGCACCTCGAGATCGAGACCTACACCTGGGGCGTGCTGCCAAACGAGCTTCGCAGACCGGTCGAAGAACAAATCGCCGCCGAATACCGCTGGGTGCTCGCGCAAAACATGTAGCGCATTGCCAAGCGACCGCCGCTCGTGTTGGATCGCGCCATGTCCGACATCAAAATCACCGTTCACACAACCGCTGGCGACATCGACGCCACCCTCTACGCGTCCAAGGCTCCTCTCACCTGCGCGAATTTCCTCAACCTCGCACGCCGGGGCTACTACAACAATGTGGCCTTCCACCGCGTGATCGAAGGCTTCATGCTGCAAGGCGGTGACCCGACTGAAACCGGCCGTGGCGGCCCGGGCTACAAGTTTGCCGATGAGTTCCACCCCGAACTTCGCCACCGCTCACCCGGCGTATTCTCCATGGCCAACGCCGGACCCGGCACCAACGGCTCGCAATTCTTCATCACGACCACCCCCACCCCCTTTCTCGACAACCGTCACTCGGTCTTTGGCCAAGTCACCAACGGCCTCGATATCGTGGAAAAAGTCACCGGCAAAAACAATACCGGCGAGCGCGGCTGCAAATACAACGGTGTCGGCGACAAGATCACCTCGATCACGATTCACGACGATACGACCGCACTCTTCGAGTCGCAAAAGGACAACCTCGAGCACTGGAACTCGATTCTCGATCGCTGAGTTTTTAACTCAGCGCCGACCGCGTCTCCGGCCTTGGCCGGAACGACCCCCACCAGTCGACTGTTTCGCGGATGATGGCCTCGCGCCGTTCGCCGACTTCCCGCGTGCATGACGCTCGGCGAGAGATTCGTTATGCCAATCATGGCCTTCCCACTTAGGAATCGCCATGCGGATGGTCTTTTCAATTTCGCGCAAAAATTCCAACTCCTCCTCCGAGCAAAAAGAAACCGCCCGGCCCTCGGCGCCCGCCCGTGCGGTCCGACCGATCCGGTGGACATACGACTCGGGCTCATTGGGGAGATCGAAATTCACCACAAGGCCGACCTCTTTCACATCGACACCACGCGCCGCAACATCGGTCGCCACCAGTATCGGCGTGAGCCCTTTCTTGAAGCGTTCCAAGGCCTTCTCACGCTGTGATTGCGACTTGTCGCCGTGGATCGCCTCCGACGGATAACCCGACGCATTCAAGCTCTTCGCGAGTTTGTTTGCACCATGCTTGGTGCGGCTGAAAACAATCGTGAGCTTCTGCTCCTTCGCCTCGGCCTGCTCGCGCAGCAATTGCTCAAGCAGCGGCCGCTTGTACTCGCGGTTGAGGAAACAGATCCGCTGCTCGATCTTCTCGGCAGTCGTGGTCTCCGGCGTGATACTGACCCGCGCGGGATCCTTCAAAATCGTTTGCGCAAGCTCAACAATGTTCGGCGCCAGCGTGGCCGAGAAAAACAAGGACTGCCTACGCGATGGTAGCAGCGAGATGATGCGCTTCACATCGCGCAAGAATCCCATGTCCAACATCCGATCCACCTCATCGAGCACGAAAAACTCAACTTGCGAAAGATCGACATGGCGCTGGTCGATCAAATCCAGCAAGCGCCCGGGCGTTGCCACGAGAACATCGACGCCATTGCGCATGGCATTGATCTGCGGCACCGATCCGACGCCGCCATAGATCAATGTCTGGCGAAATTTGATCAACTTTCCATAAGTCGCAAAGCTCTTGCCAACTTGCCCCGCAAGCTCGCGCGTCGGCGCCAACACCAAGGCTCGACATGCCTTCGGCCGCACGGTTTTGCGCCGATCATGGAGTTGCTGCAAAATTGGCAACGCGAAACTCGCGGTCTTGCCGGTGCCGGT
>CAIVXP010000091.1 GCA_903909905.1 Akkermansiaceae bacterium | reverse complement strand
GCGGTGCTGCATTTTGTCGAACCGCCGCTGGGGTGGCGTGTGCTTGATCCCACGCACTGGCTTGCGGGCTTCTCATTGCTTGGCGGCATCCTTGCCCATTTCACCTGCGGGATTTTCATCCTCACCGAATTCATCCCAATGCTGGCGGTGGGCCTTGCGCTCGCATGGGCTCGCTTGCGCAGCGGCGCCCTGTGGCTGCCGATCGGGCTTCACATTGGATGGATCATCGCGCTCAAGTTTTTCACCATGACGCATCATTTCGTCGCTGCGAAAAAACCCAGCGAGCTATGGCTCGGCATGGGTGATCTTCGCACGGGACTTCTGCCGCTCGGCGCGCTCGCCGTGACGGTCGTGTTTTGCCACTTTGCGATCAAACGGCCTGACGCAAGCGCCGAGCGCGATTAACCCCGCATCACGGTGACCACCACCACCTTGCGAATGCCCTCGCGGCTCAGGGTTTTGGCACATTCGTTGACGGTCGAGCCGGTGGTTAGCACATCATCGATGAGCACCACGCCATGCGGGTTTTTGCCGATCAGATTTTCTCCGGCTTTGGAAATTTCGAATGAGCCTTGCAGGTTTTTCATGCGTTGCTTGCGGCTCAAGCGCGTCTGCGTGCCTGTGTCGCGCGTGCGTCGCAAGGCGGGAATGACGGGCAGGCCGGTCTGGTGGCTGATGCCGAGAGCGATTTCCTCAGCTTGATTGAAGTGGCGATGAATGAGCCTGCTTCGATGCAGCGGCACGGGGATCAAGGGCCACTTTTCCGCTAGGGCGATTGCGAGTCGCGGGTCATTTTGAAATGACTCCGCCGCAAGCTTGCCCAGCTCGTGCGCCAAGTGCAGCGAGCGTTGGTATTTGAGTTGATGGATGAGATCGAGCGTGCCCGTGTCCTTGTGCATCGCCGGCCGAGCAAATTCGAAAGCGAAGGAAAGCCCACTGCAGTTCGGGCACTCAAAGGCATGATCGATGATCCCTTGATAGGTCATGCCGCAGGTTTGGCAAAATGGTTCAACGATGCGCGGGAGATCGCCGGCGCAGGCCTCGCACAGCGAATGATGGCCGTGCAACCGCACGCCACACAGCGCGCAATCGGGCGGATAAAGCAGATCGATCACGCACGCGCCGATCCGGCGGCCCGCATGGCCGAGACAATTGGCGAGGGCGTTAAAGTACACCTGCATGTAGACCAAGATGGGACTGAAATGAGCGCATTGCAAGCAGGCGCAAGACCCATTTGTTTTCCGTTGTTGAAGAGGGCTCTGTTGCTTATCCTCAACGCATGATTCGCATAGAACCTGTGGGGCACATTCATAGCCAGTGGGGCGAAGGCCCGATCTGGTTCGGAACACATTTGTACTATGTCGACATCGAGGGTCGCATGGTACACCGCTACAACCCGGAGGATGGCAGCGAAAAATCATGGCCGGTCGGTGAACGCGTCGGCACGGTGGTCCCGCGTGCCGGTGGCGGATTGGTGATTGCCGGCGATCATGGGTTTTCATTTCTCGATGAGGAAACGGGCGCGCTCACGCCGATCGCCGACCCGGAGGTGGACAAGCCCGACAACCGTTTCAACGACGGCAAGTGCTCGCCCGACGGCAGGTTCTTCGCGGGATCGATCAGCCTCGCGAAAGTCACCGGCGACGCAAAGCTCTACCGGCTCGATCCCGATCTCAGCGTCCACGAAGCCTTTGCGCCGGTGACCAACTCCAACGGCATCGCGTGGTCGCTCGATGGGAAATTGGCCTATTACATCGATACGCCGCGCAAGGAGGTGCTGGCATTCAATTACGAAGACGGAAATTTGAAAAATCCGCGCTCGGTCATTTCCACCGCGCACATCGACGCTTCGCCCGATGGCATGACGATCGATGCGGATGGAAATTTGTGGATCGCGTTTTGCCATGGCGGATGCGTTTCGTGTTTTGATCCGGCAAAGGGTCAGGAAATTCATCGCATCGCGTTGCCCTGTCTTGAGACCACCGCCTGCGCGTTTGGCGGCGATGATCTTGCGGATCTTTTTGTCACCACGGGTGTCCACAAGACTGCCAAGGAAGAACATGCCGGCCGCTTGTTTGTGATCCGCGGGCTCGGGGTGAAGGGCGTGCCGGCCTTTGCGTTCAAGGGCTGAGCGCCACTGCGTGGGGCACGCGGCTTTTGGTGCTGGCCAGCCGCTTGGGCCGTGCTTTAGGCTTGGGGCCGATGATCGTGGCAATGCTGGAACCTGCGGGATTGATCGAGCGCGGCGGCCCACTCGTGTGGGTGCTGCTGGCAATGGCCTTTGTCGGATCGGTTTGCGTCATCGAGCGGGCCTTCTTCTTTTACCGTGCGCGGATCAACGTGAGCGACCTGCTTGTTGGCCTCGCGCAACATGTGCGCCGTCGTGCCTTCGCCGAGGCCTTGCACGAAGCGGCCCGCGCGCCGGGTCCGGTCGCCCGCGTCGCCCATGCCTCATTGCTTCGCTATTACCTCTCGCGTGCCGATCTGCGCGATGTGACCCACGAGGCTGGCCAACTCGAAGTGCCGCGCATCGAAAAAAACATTAGGGTCATTCTTGGCGTTGCACTGCTCTCACCACTGATTGGAATTCTTGGAACCTTCCTCGGCATGTTCGAGGCCTTCCAACAAGTCGGCGCACAAGGCGCGGCCAGCGGCCCGGCGCAGCTGAATACCGGCATCATGATCGCGCTGATCACCTCGGTGCTAGGCCTCGTTGTCGCCGTGCCGATGTATGTGTTTTACCTTTATTTCCTCGGTCGTGCGAAACGCCTCGTGCACAGCATTGAACGTGCGGGCATCGAAATGGTGCACATGATTTGCGACGCGCGCGAGGAGCATGAATTCGCAGCATTCCGCGGTGAGGTCAGCGCGGGACGGCAGTCGCCAAAACCGCCAGGAGGAGCAAGCCATTGAAACTTGAAATGTCGCTGCCTGAGCGACCGGCCTTGCTGCACGCGTTGCCGGTGGTGAATCTTTTTGCGCTGCTCTGGATGTTTCATTTCGCGGGCGCCTCACTCACGGGCCAAGCGGGCGTGACGGTGGATCCGCCACCTTCGCGGTTTCAGCTCGAGCGCTTTGAAGAGACGTTGGTGGTCACGCTGGTGACGGCGGAAAGCGGCGCGCGCATTTACCTTGGCCGCGAGTTGGTCGACATGGCGACGCTGGAATCGCGCCTTGAAAGCCTGCGCGAACAAGGTGCCTCATCACGCACGATCGTGCTGCTGCAAAGTGACGCGGGCATTCAAGTCGGCGTCGAACGCGAAGTGAGCGAGATGATCCTCGCGAAGGGCTACCGGCTCGCATTGGTCGGCTCGAGTGGCACCGACAAAACCGCGAACCCACAATCGGAAATTTCCAAATGATCTCGCCGTCCGTGGTGAACGACAAGCGGCATCAGGAGCGCGGCTTGATCTTTGAATGGTCGCGAAAGCGCGACTCGTCGGTGCTGACGGCAGCTGTATTCCTGTTCACGGCCGCGAGCTTTGCCTTCATGCTTCACTCGTTGCGCATTGATTTTGGATCCACCTCACCGCTGAAGAGCGATCGAACATCGTTGATGCTCGCAGGCAATGATTCCATTGGCATGGAGTTGAAACGACGGGCGCGTGAAGAAGGGGCTTTCCCTCTGCGCTTCGATCTTACTGGCGATGCGGTAGTGACGAAACTCGAGGAGGCCGCGATGGGGTCACTTCGCTGGTCACCCCCGCCCTATGTGCCTGCGCTGCGCCCACTGCCAGAATCTCCGCCGATCGAAAACCCACGCCTTGCTGCGACGGGTGAACTTGTTTTTCCGCGACGCGCCCCAGCCAAAATTGAAACTCCGGCCGCGCCGAAATCGCGCCCACATCCTGTGCTTTTCCCGCTTTCCGGCATCAATGCCTCGGAAATGCCACGGCAAGTGCCTGAATTTTCCGGCGTCACTGATGCCAAGGCCGCGCGGGATTCGTGGCGTTTCATGGTTCACACCAACGCCTCCGGCCGTGTGCTCGACAGCATCGCGCTGACAGGTGATGACTCCCCTGCCGCCGCTTCGCTGGGCGACTGGCTGCGGCAACTGGAGTTCCAGCTTGCCCCCGGAAGTGCCGAACGATGGTTCGTACTCGATCTTGGCATCATCACCGAAGCCCCTCATGCGCCTGACCCTCACTGAGTTCGCTGTCTTGGCGGTGTGCGTTCCGATGATCCTCGTCTTCGTGGCGACTATCATTTCGCGTACTTCCCGAGTCCGGGCCGAAACCCGTGCGGTCGCGCGACGGGTCATTTGCCGCCTTTGCCTGCATGCTTTCGAAACCACGCATTCGGACGTGGTCGAGTGCCCCCGCTGCGGGGCGGCAAATGAAAGGAAGTGACGGCTGGCGTGATGATTGCTTGCGCGGTCCCGTCGAAGCGGGCAGATTCGCCGCCGGAACTATGAACGAAAGACGCGTCGTCATCACCGGCATTGGCTGCCTCTCCCCACTTGGCAATGACCTCACTTCCACTTGGGAGGGCATGAAGGCGGGCCGCAGCGGCATTTCAAGAATCACCCAGCTCGACCCCGAGCCCTTCGATTGCAAAATAGCGGGCGAGGTGAAAAATTTCGAGCCCGATGGTTATTTCAATGTGCCCAAGGATTCGCGTCGCGCGGATCGCTATGTGCAATTTGCCGTCGCTGCCTCGAAGATGGCGATGGCCGACTCCGGCCTCGATGTTTCGACGATCGATGCCCGCCGTTTCGGTGTGATGGTCGGCAGCGGCATCGGCGGTCTGGCGACGCTTGAAAACGAGCATACGACTTACATGACGCGCGGGCCAAAACGGGTTTCGCCGTTCACGATTCCGATGATGATTTCCAACATCGCCAGCGGCATCATCTCGATGGAGTACGGCCTCAAGGGCCCGAACATGGTGATCGTCACCGCCTGTGCGACCTCGAACCACAACATCGGCGAGGCATGGCGCATCATCAAGTTTGGCGATGCCGACGGCTTCCTCTGTGGCGGTGCCGAGGCGACGATCCTGCCGATGGGCCTCTGCGGCTTTGGCAACATGAAGGCCCTCAGCACGCGCAATGACGAACCCGAACGCGCATC
>CAIVXP010000090.1 GCA_903909905.1 Akkermansiaceae bacterium | reverse complement strand
GGTTTTGGGCCATTTTTACGAGGCTTGGTTCATTCTTGCCGATTTGGCTCCCGGCTATTAAAGTCCCGCGCCCCGGCAATGAGCGCCAAACCTGCATACCTCTATGACACCACCCTGCGTGACGGCACCCAGGGTGAAGGATTCCAATTGTCTGTTTTGGACAAGCTGCGGATTGCCGAGCGGCTTGATGAGTTTGGCATTGATTTCATTGAAGGCGGCTGGCCGGGCTCGAACCCGAAGGATGTGGAATTTTTCCGCGAGGCGAGATCGCTTAAGCTCAAGCACGCGAAGCTGGCCGCGTTCGGATCGACGAGGCGCGCGAACACGCCGGTGGTTGAAGATCCGCAGGTCGCGCTTCTGCTTGAGGCGGAGACACCGGTGGTGACGATTTTCGGCAAGAGCTGGGAGCTACATGTCACCGAGGTGCTGCGCACGACGGTCGATGAAAACCGCGCGATGATCCGCGACACCGTGGCCCATTTGGTGAAGCACGGTCGCGAGGTGATGTACGATGCCGAGCATTTTTTCGATGGCTACAAGGACTCACCTGAGCACGCCTTGTCGACGCTTGAAGCAGCTGCCGAGGGTGGTGCCGCATGCCTCGTGCTGTGCGACACCAATGGCGGCACGTTGCCCGAGGAGATCGTTGAAATTTGCGCCGCGGTGCGCGAGCGCCTGCCGGATGTTCCATTTGGCATCCACACTCACAACGACTGCGAGCTGGCTGTGGCCAATGCCGTCGCGGCGGTCAAGGCTGGTGCGACCCAAGTGCAGGGTACGATCAACGGCTACGGCGAACGCACCGGAAACTGCAACCTTACCTCGGTGATTCCGATTCTTCAGCTCAAGCTGGGCATGTCGGTTGTTTCCCATCTTGAGAAATTACGAGATTTATCGTACTTCGTTGACGATGTGTCGAACAACCCGCATTTTGCCCGCGCGGCCTTTGTCGGTCGCACCGCTTTCGCGCACAAGGGCGGCATGCATGTGAATGCCGTGCAGAAGTTGGCGCGCAGCTACGAGCACATCGAGCCGGCTAGCGTTGGCAACGAGCAGAACATTCTCGTTTCGGAACTGAGCGGTCAGTCGAATATCCTGATCAAGGCCGGCGAGCTCGGTCTTCCTTTGGAAAAGGGATCGGCCGAGGCATCGGCGGTGCTTAAGCGTGTGAAAGAACTCGAGAACGAAGGGTATTCTTTCGAGGCGGCGGGCGGCTCGCTTGAGTTACTGATCCGCCGCGAGCTTGGCAATCACACGAGGCCCTTTGACCTGACCGAATACCACACCAGTTTCCGCCAGTATCGCGACGGGCATCCGCCGGTTTGCGAGGCGACGGTGAAGCTGATGGTCGATGGTACCCCCGAACTCACGGTCGCCGAGGGCAAGGGGGTGGTCAACGCGCTCGACCTCGCGCTGCGCAAGGCGCTGTTGCCGTTTTTCCCTGAAATCTCCGAGGTTTCGCTGGTCGATTACAAAGTTCGCATCATCGACAGCCACGATGCGACCGCGGCCAAGACGCGCGTGTTGATCGTCTCGACCGATGGTGAAAACAACTGGGGCACAGTGGGTGTTTCCGAAAACATCATCGAGGCAAGCTGGCTCGCGCTCATCGATGGCATCGATCTTTTCCTGCAACGCAAAAGGCTTGCTGGAAGCTAATCCCACAAAAGCAATATCATGGAACTATTCTACGCCGCGCTGCAAGAACGCTTTGTCTGGGGCTTTTTGCTGGGTCTTCTGATCGCCGGTTTCATTTGGAAATCCGGCTTCAGTGCGCGTCGTAATCTCGCTCGAGAGATCAAGCGCCTCGAGGGCGAACTCAAGGACATGCAGAAGCACCTCAACACCCAGCTCAAGATCAACGCGAGCGGCAACGAGACGCTGCAGTCGGAACTCGATTTGCTGCGCCTGCAGAACGAAAACCTGCGAGTGAACAATGCCGCGATGTCGCAGAAGCCGGGGCGCGCCGAGATGCGACTGCTGCAGGTGCACGAGTTTGCGATCCGTATGATGCGCGAACAGGCGCCGGGATTTGCCGCCGCATGGGAAAACTCTATGCGTCAGGGCGAAGCCGAGCTCGATGAAGTCGATAGCGGCCTCAAGAAATTGATGCGTCGGGTGATCCCCGGATTGGCGTCGCCGCAAACGCCGGCGAAGATCGAGACGAGAAACGAAGGCGAAGGCATCTGATTACGATCCCTCGCGGGTCGAACGCTTCTTGCTTGTCTGGTTGGCCGATTCGTCCATGATTCGCCTTCATGTCGGGCGTGGAGGAGCAGAAGCGTGTGATGAATTTTTCCTTCGTGGCATCGCTTGTGCTGCTGGGGGTGAAGGTCTCGGGCGCGGTGATGACCGGATCATCTGCGATCTATTCCGATGCGGCCGAGTCGGTGGTGCATTTTCTCGCCGTGGCCTTTGCGTGCTGGGCCTTGCGGTTATCGATCAAGCCGGCAGACGAAACCCATCATTTCGGTCACGACAAAGTTTCATTTCTATCGGCGGGCTTTGAGGGTGCGATGATTTCGGCGGCTGCGATGTTGATTTTTTATGAAGCGGCGCGGCAGTTCATTTTTGGTGTCGAGATCCGCAACCTCGGATTTGGTCTTGCGGTGACGTCGCTTGCGGCGGGGGTCAACCTGATCCTTGGTCTCGCGCTGGTGGCGGTGGGTAAAAAAAGCGAGTCGCCACTGGTGAGAGCGAATGGCATGCATGTGCTCACTGATGTGTGGTCGAGCGTCGCGGTGCTGATCGGGCTCGGTTTGTATCATGTCACCGAATGGGTGTGGTGGGATCCGGTGGTGGCGATTTTGGTCGCGTGCAATATCCTGCGCGTGGGCATTCTTTTGATGCGTGAGAGTCTTGGTGGATTGCTTGATGAGGCGGATCCGAGGGTTGAGAGCGAGGTGCGCGAGTTGCTTGACCGCGAGGTGGCGGCGCTGGGTTTGTCGTATCACAACTTTCGGCACCGGCATTCGGGCCGTACGCATTGGGTGGAGTTTCACCTTGTGTTTGACGATCACCTTAGCGTCGGAGAGGCGCACAATCAGGCGACGCGGGTAGAGGCGATGGTTGCCGATTTGTTGAGCCCCGACGGAAGGGTAATTTCCCATCTCGAGCCCCGGTCATGCGAGCATTCGCAGGAACGCTGGGAGGGCTGATGATCGGCAAGCAAGCGGCAACAAAGATCAGCCGCCGATCTCGGTGCGGCCGGAGAGTTGGGCTCCTTCCTCCATCGAGAAGACCTTTGATTTGATATCGCCGTTGATTCTCGACTTGTTGTTGAGCTCGCAGCGCTGAGCGGTGATTTTTCCTTCGATCTTGCCGTAGACTTTCACTTCGCCGGCGGAGATGTCGCCCTTGATGCTGGCATTTTCACCGATCGTGAGCCGACCCTTGTCCGAGCTGATTTCGCCTTCGATTTTACCGTCGACGATCATGTCATTGGCGAAGCGGACGGAGCCGGTGATTTCGATTCCGCTGGAAAGAACGTTGGTAGGAGTGGCCATTGCGAAAAGTCCAGCAAAGCGGGATGGTCGATGCAAACGAAAAGACGGATTGCTGGAAAAAAGGGGTCAGGGAATTGGCTGAGGCCTCCCATTTGGGGTTTGCCTTCGTCGGTCGTCAAAATACCCGCTCCATTGTCCGCTGCCGCATCGTATTGCCACTTGCGCGGGCTTGCGTTGGAAGCGGCGGGGGGGCAGATTCGGGAAATGAGCGATGTGATGATCGAAACGGTGGATTTGCACCGGAGCTACCGGATTGGCAGCAAGTCGATTGAGGTGTTGCATGGCGTGGATTTGGGAATTCGTCGTGGTGAGCGGGTTTTTCTTTGTGGGCCGAGCGGTGCTGGCAAGACGACCTTGCTATACACCTTGGCGGGGCTGGAGCGGCCTGAGCGAGGCTTGGTGCGGATTGATGGGGTGGACCTTTATGCCCTGGGTCGACAGGAACAGGCGCGTTTTCGCAATCGTAAGATCGGCTATGTGTTTCAAAATTTTCATTTGTTGCCCGAGTTGACCGCGCTGGAGAACGTTGCGGTGCCGGGGGCGATCTCGGGTGTCGATTCCACGGAAGCTGCGATGAAAGCTCTCGAGCGTGTCGGGCTTGGAGAGCGCGCCGATCACTTGCCGGCTGAATTGTCGGGCGGCGAGCAGCAGCGTGTCGCCATCGCGCGGGCGATCGTGAACGAACCCAAGGTGCTCTTTGCGGATGAGCCGACAGGTAATCTTGACTCGATCAACAGCGGGCAAATCATGACGATGCTGCTGGAGTTGGCGATTGAACACTCGATGACGCTGGTGGTGGTGACCCATGATGCCGCGCTGGCCGAGCTGGGTGATCGCAGGTTGGTGATTCGCGACGGAGCGATTCACTGAAATCTTACAGTGCATTGGCGCTCACTCGGCGCGGGAAAGCCGCATGATACCGCGCTGAAGCAGTTGTGAGTCGATCGTCGATGACATCTCTTCGTCGAGGTTGATGGTGAGGTTCTCCTCGTTGAATTCGATCGAGTGAATGACAGGCGCCTCATCATCGAATGCGCTGATGAGGCTTTGAATGTTCTTGATCGGTTTGCCGTTCACCTGAGTGACGATGAGGTTGCGCAATGACTCGTAGCCGACGGTTGCAGGCGTGGGGATGACTCCGGTGAGGAGAATCACGCGTTGCATGGATTCCTCATATTTTTCCGGGTTTTCAAGTGCGTCGAGCAAGTTGAGTGGTGCGCGGGATTCCCAGTCCTCTCCGAAGCCTTCGAGCAGGGGGCGAGAGAGTTCCTGAAACACTAGCCCGCCCTTCACGAGGAAGTTGGGGGCTTTGCCGAAGAGGTGGTTGGGAACAAGGCGTGTTTCCTCGGATTCACGGTTGAGGGTTGCCTTGATTTCGAGTGGTTTGCCATCGCGCAGGATTGAGAGAGTGATGGTGTCACCAACGGATCGAGTGCCGCGGATCAGGTGGCCCCAGAGCAATTTGCCGTAAGTCGGATGTTCATAGTAGCCGCGTCGGTCGATCGGTGAGCCGTCAACCGCGAGCAGCACATCGCCCTTTTTCACGCCGGCGAGGTCGGCCGCCATTTTTTTGCGCACCGACTGGATGTAGATGCCGCCGGCGTCGTTGGGAAGTTTGAGCCATTGGCGTAGGGATGGGTCTTCGGTGCGTGTGATCGAGATACCGAGGCTTGGAAATCCTGTGTAGTTGCCTACGGATGCCTCCTGCACGAAGCGTGAGAGGATGTCGGTGGAGGCCACATCGCAGAGTTGGTCTTTGGCGTTGTAGCTAAAGAGCACGCCGGCGAGTTTACCATCGCGCAGGACTGGCAGGGAATAACTGCCGGTTGCGTCTTGCATCGAGGCTTTCACCCGATAGGTGAGGAAACTGTTTCCTTGCAGGAAATTTGCAATCAGATCGACGCTTTGAAGTGTGCCTGAGGTTTCGAGTGCCACACCATTTTCTTCGATTTGAACAATCGCAAGTGGCGATCCTATTTGCGAAGGCTTGGCGATATCGAAGGGTACGAGTGATGCGAAGAAAGCCGCGCCTTCGATATCGTTTGCCGGGCCGAGCAGCGCAAGATTTGCCTCGTAGTCGGCGGCGATCACTTTGGCTGGCGAGAAGCTGGTGCCATCGCAAGATTCAAACTCCAGATAAGTGGCATCGGTCACGAGCTCGGCAGTGGTGAGCACATGTTGTGGGCCGACGACTGCGGCAAGGGCGCGGCGTTTGCGCGGTGGAGATTTTTCCCAAGGCTGCCAGATATTCCACGATTGTTGGGTAGAGTTGATTCGCACCAGCGATGATTTCACATCGGATTTTGGCGCAATGGGTTTCACATCCATAGCCACCAGCGGGACAGGCGGGGGATTGTGGCCCGACTCTGCCTGCGAGGTGTCGCGCGGTTTGCAAGCCGTGATGGCAAGCAAGGTGAGAAAAACTGATGCGATGCGCATAGAAGTGTTGTGGGTGACGGGTGGATTACTTCAAGCCTAGCACATCCTGCATGTCGTAAAGGCCGGGTGCTTGCGACTCGAGCCATTTTGCAGCGCGCACGGCACCGGCAGCGAAGGTGAGTCGCGATGAAGCCTTGTGGGTCAGTTCGACGCGTTCGCCATCGGCGGCAAACATGACTGTGTGGTCGCCGACCACATCGCCGCCGCGCAGCGTGTGCATGCCGATCTCTCGCGGTGGACGCGGGCCGATGTTGCCGAAGCGACCGTGGGTGACATCGTCCTTGTAGGATGTGCCGGTTTCTTCGTTGAGGATCTCAAGAAGTGTTCTGGCGGTACCCGAAGGTGAGTCGATCTTGTGGCGGTGGTGCATTTCGGTCACCTCGATATCGAATCGATCCTGGGTGAGGATGCGCGCGGCGTGACGCGTGAGCCAGAAGAGCGTGTTGACGCCGACCGAGTAGTTCGAAGCGAAAACAATGGGAAGTTTTTCGGCGGCTTTGCGGATCATTTCGCGCTCGGCGTCGCTGTGGCCGGTGGTGCCGATTACGAGACGGGTGTCATGTTTGATCGCTGCCTCGACGACTTGCGCGGTAAATGAGTGCACCGTGAAGTCGATGATGCAATCGGCCTTTTGAACAGCGGTGTCGAGGTCTTGTCCGACATCGTGGGTGGCGGTGACCTGTGAATCGGGATCTGCGGCGGCGGCTTGCATGAGGGCTTGGCCCATGCGGCCTGATTTTCCAGTGATGAGTAGGTTGGGCATGATGCTTGGTGGTGGGGTTGAGTTGTGTGGGATCAGTCTTCCCAAATCATGTTTTTGAGGCGGATTTGCTCTGCGCGTTGGGTGGCTTCCTCGGCGCGAGGGCCTTTGAACGAAGCGATTTTGCGGGCGCAAGCGATCGCAGCGGGCCAGC
>CAIVXP010000089.1 GCA_903909905.1 Akkermansiaceae bacterium | reverse complement strand
GCCAAAGCGCACGAAGTCATTCACATAGAGGCCGCTCAGGTACGCCTGAAGCGCTTGAAAGACACTGTCGACCGGCACGCCCAATGCGCGGGCTTTTTCACGATCGAGCTCGACCTTCACCTGTGGCGAGTCCGGTTGATAGGTGGTCGTCACGCGGCCGATCTCCGGCCTTTTTGCGGCAGCGGCGACCACCTGGCGGACATAACCGGCCATTTGCCCCGAAGATCCGTTGGCTCGATCCAACAACTGCATCGTGAAGCCCGAAACATTACCGTAGCCCGGCAAGGGTGGCGGACCGAAAGCGAAGACCCGCGCACCCGGGATCGACGCAAAGCGTTTGTTCCACTGCATCGCAATCGCCTTGGCCGAAAGCTCTGGAGAGGCTCGCTCTTCCCAGTCATCGAGGCCAATGAACATCAGCGCGGCGTTTGGAACATTGAGCGAGTTGAGGATGTTCATACCGCTGATCGCGAGCGCCGAGCGCACGCCCTTGGTTTCGCCTACGACCGCCTCGACTTTTTTCAGCACCTCGTCAGAGCGCTGCAGCGAGGCGCCCTCGGGGAGCTCGATCGCCACAAAAAGATAGCCCTTGTCCTCATCGGGAATGAAACCACCCGGCACCGCCTTGCCGAGTACCAGGATGCCGGCGCCAACCAGCACCAGCAGCAACATCGATCGCACTGACTTTCTTGCAAGCCCGCCGACGATATTTCCGTAGGACTCGGACAGTCGATCGAACATGCGGTTGAAGCCACGGAAAAACGCCGCAAGTGGCCCAGTGCCGGGCTCCGGTTTGCGCAGCAGCATCGCGGAAAGTGCCGGACTCAGCGTCAGGGCATTGATCGCCGAAAACACCACCGACACTGCAATGGTGATGGCAAACTGCTGGTACAAGCGTCCGGTCACGCCACCCATGAAGGCCACCGGCACGAAGACCGCGCAGAGGATCAGTGCGATCGCCACCACCGGTCCCGAGACCTCCTTCATCGCTTGGCGCGTCGCCTCGATCGGTGACTTGCCATGCTCGAGGTGGTGTTGCACGGCCTCGACCACCACGATCGCATCGTCGACCACAATGCCAATCGCAAGGACCAATCCGAACATCGTGAGCGTGTTGACGCTGAAGCCAAGCAAGGGAAACGCGATGAACACACCAAGCAGGGACACCGGTACCGTGAGCATTGGAATGATCGTCGCCCTGAAACTTTGCAAGAAGACAAACACCACGATCAGCACGAGGACAATTGCCTCAAAGAGCGTGTGCACAATCTCGTTCATCGACGCCTTGATCGGCAGCGTGGAGTCCAGCGTGATGCTGTATTCAATGTCCGGCGGAAAACGCGTCGTAGCCTCGTTGAGGATGGCTTTGACCTTAGCAGCAGTCTGCAAGGCATTAGCACCGGGCGCGAGATAGACGCCAAGCGCGCCAGCCGGGGCTTGATCGAGCCTCGCGCGCAAAGCATAGGTTTGCGCTCCTAGTTCGACACGGGCGACATCCTTGATCTTGACCTGCGAGCCATCGGAAGAAGCGCGGACAATGATTTCCGAAAATTCCTTCGGATCCTTGAGGAGACCTTGAGCGCGGATGTTGTACTGGTTTTCCTGTCCGGCGGGAGCCGGTTCAGCACCGATCACCCCGGCAGGCGATTGCGCGTTCTGCTCGCGGATCGCATTGGCCACATCCTGCGGCGTGATGCCAAGGGTTGCGAGCTTGTCCGGGCGAAGCCAGACGCGCATCGAGTAATCCTGAGCCGTGAAATTCCGAACATCGCCGACGCCGGGAACGCGCTTGATCGCATCAACAAGATTGAGATCGGCGTAATTACCGAGAAACACGCCGTCATAGGTGCCCTTCGGCGATGAAAGCCCGATCGCCAGCAAAATGTCCGGGCTCGAGCGGTTCACCACCACACCCTCGCGCTTCACCGCATCCGGCAACTGCGCCTCCGCTTGGCCGACACGGTTCTGCGTGTTGACCTGCATGATGTCGACATCCGTGCCGACATCGAAGGTCACATTCAGCACCATCTTGCCATCGTTGGCATTGACCGACTGGACATAGAGCAGCTTGTCGATGCCGTTGACCTTCGACTCGATCGGCGTCGCCACCGACTCCATCACCGCTTCCGCCGCGGCACCACGATAGTTTGCCGTCACTTGGACAAGCGTCGGACTCACCGTCGGATACTCGGCAATCGGCAGCCGTGAAAGGGTGATGATCCCGACGATCACCGTCAGGATCGAGATGACCATCGCAACGATGGGGCGGCGGATGAAGAAATCAGCCATAGGATGAAATTACGGTTTTTCGGCGGCAATCCTGACCGCCTGCCCTTCGCGCACTTTTTGCAAACCTTCCACCACGATCTGCTCGCCTGCACTGAGACCCTCGGCGACGAGCACATTGGAGGCGATCGTTTCACCGAGCTTGACCGCGCGTTGTGTGGCCATGCCTTCGGGTGAAACCACCCATGCGAAGGTGCGGCCCTGCAGGTCGACAATCGCACGCTGCGGCACCACGATTGCATTGTCCTGCGAGCCGAGACTCACTCTTACCCGCGCGAACATTCCCGGGCGCAGCAACTTGTCCGGATTCGGAAACTCGGCCCGCATTCTCAGCGTGCCGGTCTTCACATCCACCGCGCGATCGATGAAGACAAACTTGCCCTGGCTCTTGTGCTCCGATCCGTCGGCAAGGATCAGTGTGAGCGGCAACGATGAAATGTCGGCACCGGTGCCGGCACTTTTCTCTTTGGCCTTGAGGTAATCGACTTCGCTGATGTTGCAGTAGAACCAAATGGGATCGAGCGTCGACATCGTGGCCAGCAGTGTCGGCTGCCCCTTGCCCACCAACTCGCCAATCGAGACCTGCTTGGCACCGATCAAGCCGCTGATGGGCGCCTTGATCTCACAATAGCCGAGATCAATTTGCGCGGACTCCACCCTTGCGTTGGCAGTTTCGACTCCCGCCTTGCCGACCTCGACCGAGGCCAGCGCGTTGTCGAGATCGCGCCGCGGAATCGCGTTTCTTTCCGCCAAAGGCGCCAAGCGCGCGACATCTTTTTCGTATTTGTTGAGCGCCGCCTTGGCCTCGGCGAGCCCGCCATTGGCCGCGGCAAGTCGCTCGAGAAATGGTTTTTTGTCCAACTCGAAAAGGAGATCCCCTTGCTTGACCTCAGTGCCTTCGACAAAGCGGATGTTTTCGACAAACCCTTCGACCCGGGCGCGAACCTCGACATTCTGCGGCGAGTCGAGCTGCCCCATGATTTCCGTGCTGATCGGCACCGATGTGGGCTTGGCCTCCATGACCTCGATCACAGGTGGCGGCGGCGCGGGAGTTTCCTTTTTCCCGCAAGAAGCGCAAAGCAATGCCATGACGGGGTAAATTACTATGTGCATAGTAAAAAATATCGAACCGCTGAAGGTCAGTGT
Source organism: Akkermansiaceae bacterium (assembly GCA_903909905.1). GTDB lineage: Bacteria > Verrucomicrobiota > Verrucomicrobiia > Verrucomicrobiales > Akkermansiaceae > Luteolibacter. Next base: position 4,858 of record CAIVXP010000089.1, on the reverse strand, counting down.
CTTCTTGGGCATGCTGGCGAAGTTTCGGAGGATTGGGGAAAAGGGCGCAAAACCATCGGCGCACCCTGCATTTTCAGGCATCAGTCAGCAAGCAGCATGCACCTGTGTCAAACCGATTCGGGCTCGTGCCAGGCAATGCTTTGGGGAAAAGCGCCGGGATTAGTCTGGCATCCCGAGGCATAGCCCTGTTAGCATCCGGCCTCCGCGCGGTCCATGAAGCCCATTGTCATCACTTCCATAACCAGCCTCGTGCTCGCATCCTGCGCGCTGGGGCCAGACCCGACTTCGCCGAATAGCCAGACTCCCGACAAGGTTCGTGGCGATGTCTCTCCGGGCGCTGTTTCGCTTGGCGACAAATCATGGCGCGAGCTTTTCACCGATCCAGAGCTGCGCGCGTTGATCGATCGCGCGCTGAAGAACAACCCCGACCTGATCGCGGCCACCTATCGCATCGAGCAAGCGCGCGCCCTCGCCGGAGCCACCCGCGCTTCGTGGTTTCCCCGCCTCGATGGCAAGGCATCGGCCAGCATCAACCACATATCGGAAAACCTCAACGGCATCAAACTGGCGGATCGCGATTCGGAATCTTATGATTTGACCGCGCTTTTGAGTTGGGAGCTCGACCTGTGGGGCGGCATCCGGCGCTCAAATCAAGCCGCACGCGCGCGACTGCTGGAAAGCGAGCATCGCCAAAACGCGGTGAAAACCAGCCTTATCGCCGATGTCGCCAATGCCTACATCGATTTGGAAAACCTCGATGAAAGACTTGCCATTTCAAAGCGCACGGCGGAGAGCCGCAAGGCGTCACTTGATCTGGTCGTCGCAAGACGCGACGGCGGTATCAGTTCGAATCTTGAAGTTGGCCAGGCCGAGGCACTGCTTGGCGAGGCGCAGATTGCAATCCCGATCACCGAAAAATCCATCGCTGCCAAGGAAAATGAAATCCGCGCGCTGCTTGGTGAGTTCCCCGGTGGCATCGCTCGCAGTGGCACGCTCGATGGCTTGGATACCAGCCTGAGTGTGACAGCCGGCCTGCCATCGTCACTGCTCGAGCGTCGCCCGGATGTCGCGGCGGCCAATCAGGCATTTCAAGCGGCAACTGCCGAAATCGGCGTCGCCCAAGCTCTGCGCCTGCCATCGCTTTCACTCACCGGCAGTGGCGGATTTGCCAGCGCCGACCTCACGACGCTGCTTGAAGGTGGATCTGGAAATTTCATCGTCGGCCCTAGCCTTAGCGGCCCGATCTTTGATGCCGGTCGCGCAAAATTCGGGGTCAAGGCCGCCCAAGCCCGTGCGGGCGAAGCCCTGGCATCCTATGAAAAGGTCTCCAAACAAGCCTTCCGCGAAGCAGCCGATGCGATCAACGCCCATCGCAAAGCCGGTGAAATCATCCGTACCCGCTCAAGCTTGGTGGAATCACTCAAGCAGGTTTCGGTTGTTGCCAAGGACCGCTTTGAAGGTGGCGCCTCCGACTATCTCGAAGTGCTCGATGCCGAGCGCAGTCTGTTCAATGGCGAACTCCAATACGCCGATGACCGCCGCGACCGACTCAAGGCCGTTGTCCTCGCCTACCGGGCGCTCGGCGGTGGATGGAAGTGAGCGCGACGCATTGGCTCGCTCGTCATCTAGCCTTGCTCGACCAAGCGCTTGAGGCGGTTCTTCATCGAGACCTTGGCAACGGGTGAGAGTCGATCGACGAAAAGAATGCCGTTGAGGTGATCAATCTCATGCTGCAACGCGCGAGCCAGCAAACCATCGGTCTCGACCACCAGCACCGAACCATCGAGCTGCGGCAGGGTTGCCTTGACCTCGATCGGACGACGCACTTCCGCGCGGATGCCACGAATGCTGAGGCACCCCTCGAAGCCGGCTTCCTTTTCCTCGCCGTATTCCAACTCGGGATTGATGAATACGAGCGGCATGATCGATTGCAGCTCCGCGTCATCGCCGTTGACCTTGAGGTAGGAAATGCATTCGGGATCGAAGGAGCAATCGATCACCGCAAGGCGAATGTCTTCGCCCACCTGCGGTGCGGCGAGCCCGACACCATTGGCATCGGCCATCGTTTCGAGCATGTCGGCCACGAGGGTGCGCAGCGTCTCGTCGACTTCGGTGACGGGGCGGCAGCGCTGGCGGAGAACGGGGTGACCGTATTGGACAATTTCGCGGACCATGGGGCGGCTTGGATGCGCGATAGGCTAACGCCCAATTGCAAAAGGTCAAACGCGCGGATCGGGCGCTTTTGCGATCGCCGGTTTTTATCAACTTGCTGGCCCGCACACTCGCGCTAGATTGGCCCACGAACATGCCAAACCTCGTCAACCTTCTACAGATGCTCCTCTGGATCGGAGTCGTGATCGCCGTTTTCAATGTGATCATCTTCGTTCATGAACTCGGCCATTTCCTTGCAGCGAAATGGCGCGGACTCAAAATCGAGCGATTCCAAATCTGGTTCGGCAGGCCGATTTGGAAAAAGGAAATCGATGGCGTGCAGTTCGGTCTCGGCTGGATCCCCGCAGGTGGTTTCGTCGCGCTGCCGCAAATGGCGCCGATGGACGCGATCGAAGGCGGCGACAGCGAGCGTGCTCCCCTGCCCCCCGTAACGCCGCTCGACAAGATCATCGTCGCTTTCGCCGGTCCGCTTTTCTCGATGTTGCTGGCATTGCTTGCAGCCACCGCCGTCTGGCAGATCGGTAAGCCGGCGGATTTTATCCCTTCGCAAGAAGTCGGATACCTAGTGCCCGGCAGCCCGGCGGAAAAAGCAGGTCTGAAAATCGGCGATAAAATCACCGCGATTAATGGCGAGGAAGTCAACGGCTTTGCAGGGTCGCTCAACTCGATCAGCGAACGCATCATCCTTAGCCGCGGCAAGCAGATCAACTTCACCGTCGAGCGTCCGGGCGAAGCAAAACCGCTCGAGCTCAGTTCGGGCTTTGAAACCGAAAAAAGCCACTGGTACCAACGCCGCGGGTTGCGTCAGGTCGGCATCGATCCGGCAGGTCCGGCGATCGTTGGCGACATCAGCCCGAACAGTCCAGCGGCCGATGCCGGACTCGTCATCGGCGACCGCATGATCCGCATCGATGGCAACAAGGTGCATGGCCTCATGCATTTCTCACAATACATTCGCGACAAGAATTGGCAGACCGTGAGGATCGCCGTGCAAGGCACCGATGGCCAGGTTCGCGAGCTCGACATCACGCCCGAGCGGCCGCTTCAACCTGCGGGCATGGATCCCAAGATCGGCATCATCTGGGACTCGCGCGCCGACATCGACAGCCGCCTCATCAAGCCCAGCCCGCTGCGCCAAGTAAGTGACAGCCTGCATATGATGTGGGTCACGATCACCAGCGTCATCGCGCCGGATTCAAACATCGGCGTCGACCACCTGAGCGGACCAGTAGGCATCGCCAAGATGCAATACCAACTGCTTCAAACGGAGGACGGATGGCGGCGCATCCTCGCCTTCATGGTACTCTTCAATGTGAACCTTGCCGTGCTCAACATGCTGCCATTTCCTGTGCTCGATGGCGGTCACATCACACTCGCGTTCTTTGAAAAAATTTTCGGTCGTCCGATCAAAGCAAAGCCGCTGGAAATTTTGCAATCCGCCTGTGCGTTGCTGCTGATGGGTTTGATGCTCTACGTCACCAGCAAGGACATCGGCGATGGCTTCGGGCGCAAATCGAGAAAGGGCAAGAGCCAGGAAATCATTTTCCCTGCCGACTGAACCATGCCAGTCGTGCTCGCATCGTCATCACCGCGCCGCAAGGAATTGCTCGGCCGCGCTGGCATCGAATTCGAAGTGATCCCCTCGCCCGCCGAGGAAGTGCACGACGCGTCGATGTCGCCAGCGGCGCTCTGCGAACTCAATGCCACACTCAAAGCCGAGGCGGTCGCCGTCACGCGTCCGGACGCGATCGTGATTGGCTCCGACACGCTGGTGTTCATCGACAACGAGCCGATGGGAAAACCAGCTAATATCGATGCCGCGCGCACGATGATGGCCCGCCTAGCCGGCCGCACCCACCAGGTGCGCACGGGCGTGTGCATCATTTTCCCCGGCGGCACGCGCAAGGTGTTTCACGAGACCACCGATGTCACCTTCCTGCCGCTCGATGTCGGCGCAATCGACGACTACCTTTCAAAGGTCAACCCGCTCGACAAGGCCGGCGCTTATGGCATCCAAGAGCATGGTGAGCTGATCGTCGAGCGCATCGACGGTAGCTTTGAAAATGTGATGGGCCTGCCGGTCGATCAAGTGCTTGCGGTTTTGGCCATAGTCGGATGAGAGGATCGCCCCACCGACCACATCCGCAGCGAATCCGATTGCGAAGCGCGCGCGCATCGGCGATGAATGGCTCGTGAAATCACCGCGAAGGTACCCGATCATTTTCAATCCCAAGGCGCGCAGCCAAAAGGGCGGGCGGGTGCTGCGCTTCATCATGAAGCATGCGAATCGTTTTGCGCTCTACGCCACCAACAGCGCCGAGGAAGCTCGCGAACTTGCGGCGCGCTTTGCCGCCGATGGCGAACCGGTGGTCGTTGCTGCAGGTGGCGATGGCACGCTCAACGAAGTCGTGCGCGGCCTTGCCGGATCACAGACCGTGCTCGGCGTCCTGCCCGCGGGGACGATGAATGTGTTCGCGCGCGAGATGGGCATTCCATTTGCCTCGCTCGAGCGCGCGTTTGCAGTCATCGAAAATGGCATCACGCGCGAGGTGGATTTGTTTGAAGCCAATGGCATTCCATTCGTGCAAATGGCGGGTATTGGCTTTGACGCGATGGTGATCGAGGAGACCACGTGGGAATCGAAAAAAATGCTCGGCCCCCTCGCCTATCTTTTGGCGGCGGTGCG
>CAIVXP010000088.1 GCA_903909905.1 Akkermansiaceae bacterium | reverse complement strand
TTGCAGGGTTTGTCGTTTTTCTCGCCAATTCAATTTCGGACGACAAGGCCCCTAAAAAAACCCAGGTCAGCGAGAAAGCGTCCATCAATGAAAAGAATAACATGGAGGATATGACCTTGCTCGATGACTCCATACCCCTTTGCAAAAAAAACCTCACCTTATTGCTTACATCCACTCTTCCGGAAGAGCGCAGCCAATTCGTTTACTCACCGATCACAACCGTGATGCGGATGGCAAAATATCAGGACCTTAATCCATTCATGCAGGTTGAGTCGCCGCAGCTCAGTGACACCAAATGGAGCGTTTTGACCATGCAAGGAGAAAAAGCCATCGAGTGCGTCTGGTCTTGTGATGATGGCAGGATTTTTGAAGCGCTTTTTCGCAAGGAGGAAGATTCATGGAAAATTGATTGGGATTTTCTGGTGAGATACAGCGACATCCCGTTTGGAATTTTCCTAAGCGGCAATGGCGATGCCGAAGGGGAATTCCGTCTGCTCGCACGCGAGCGTTTGGCAGAGGAACGCAAGGATATGCCGACCATCAGCATGTGCTTCTATGCACCAATCCCGGGAAGACCTGAACAAACAGGCCCTCAATCGCCTGAATTCCTTGTCGATCGCAAAAGCCGGGCTGGTCGATTGCTCCAAGCGGCTTTTGATGCGCGCAAGCAAAACAAGCGACCATTCGATGCCGAACTCTCCAACCAAGACCCTGATGCAATGATTCGCATCAATGCCAAAATTCAGCGCTCTGGCGAAAAGGAAAACCGCACGTTCGATATCATCGAACTCAAGGCCTGCCATTGGTACTCACACGATGATACTGGCTTCCTGATCGAACAAGAGGACGCTCCAAAAAATTAGGGCCGTCGCGCGAGAGCCTTTTCCATCAAATCCAGTGGTGCAGTGTTCGGAAACCAGTGCTGGAAAGCCAATGCACCCTGCCTCAACAACATCGAAAAACCATTCGATGTCTGGCAACTCTTCGCTTTGGCGAGTGCTATCAGTGGCGTGACTTCGGGTTTGTAAATGGTGTCATAGACCAAGTGCCTGGCGTTAAGGCATGACTCAGGTAGAACGCAAGGATCTGCAGGGTAAAGACCCAGCGATGATGTGTTTACGATGAGATCGCATTCGTGACTCAGCTCCACTAGTTTAGGATCATCCAAGCCCATTAGATCGATACGCAATCCATCACCGAGCGACCGCAATCTTTCACCCAAAACTGCGATTTTTTCCACCGTGCGATTGGCGAGAACAAGATGTCGAACTCCGCTCAACACGCATTGGGTGGCAATCGCCTGTCCCGCACCGCCACCAGCACCGACTATGAGCACCTTGAGGTCGGCAAGTTTCACACCAAAACTATTTTCGACCGCTGCCACAAACCCTGGGCCGTCGGTGTTATAGCCAGTCGTTTCGTTTACACCAAAGCGAACGGTGTTCACCGCCCCCAAGGCCTGCGCCAAGGGGTCAAGCACATCACAGCAAGTCATTGCATCAAACTTGTGCGGAACGGTCACGTTTGCTCCTATAAAATCAAGGGCACGCATCCGAGCAAATGATTGCTCCACCATGCCTGCCGGAACCTCAAGCCGGATGTATCGACAATCGATCCCATAGGCATCAAGCGCCGCCTGATGCATGGATGGCGAAGCTGAGTGGGCAATCGGACAACCTATCACCGCCAAACGCGCGGGCTTGTCACAGCCGGCATCAAGAAGCTCGCGGCTTGCGAGATCATCAATCGTGTAAACTTCTTTCATGACAGTTTTTGTTTGAAAACATTCACGCGCGCAATGCAGCGCTGCTTGCCGAGAATGTTGAGCACGTCCGCCATGTCTGGACCCTGACCCCTACCCGTGAGCGCTACACGCAGCGGAAACATCATCTGTCCCGCCTTCGCGCCGGCACTCGACGCCGCTTCAGCAAGCGCGGCCTTGGAGGCATCGGCCGACCACTCATCGATCTGCTCGAAGAGCTCTGCGAGCTTGTCAAAAACATCACGCACCACAGGGTTTGCCCCGGCTTTTGCCATGGCCTCGCCATCGTAAGAAAAATCATCCAGCAGCAAAAAATTCACTGCACTTGGAACTTCGGTCAGCAGCCGCACCTTGTCCTTCACCGCCGCCATCACCGACTCAAACGAATCCCCGATCGGCAATCCCGCCTGCTCAACAAATGGCCTTGCCTCACGCGCGAAACTTGCCACATCGAGCCTCATCAGATGCTGCTGGTTCACCCACTTGCATTTCTCAAGATCAAAGCGCGCCGGTGCACGGTTGACCTGCTCGAGCGAAAAGCGGCTGACGAGTTCATCGAGGCTAAAAATTTCCTCATCATTCTTTGGCGACCATCCGAGCATCGCGATGAAGTTCACCACTGCCGACGCGAGAAAACCCTGACGTGGATAATCACCCACCGCCGCACCTTCATCACGCTTGGACATCTTGCTGCCATCGGGATTCAAGATCAGCGGAATGTGCGCGTATTTCGGCGCTTGCATGCCGAAAGCCTCGATCAACTGAAGATGCTTGGGCGTGTTCATCAAATGATCCTCTCCTCGAATCACATGGCTGATCTGCATTTCAAGGTCATCGACGACATTGACAAAATGAAACACATAGCTTCCGTCCGAGCGCTTTACCACCATGTCGGGCGTGTTGGATTCGTCGCGGTAATCGATGGTCACCTCGCCGCAAACCAAGTCGTGCATCGTCACCGGGCGGCGATCGAAACGAAATCTCCACGCCCCCCCATCCTCATAAACGCGGTCAGCATCAACGAGCTTGGCAAACCAGCGGTCGTAAATCTCGCGCCGCTCGCTCTGAAAGTAAGGGCCGCAATCACCTCCGACTTCCGGGCCTTCATCCCAATCAAGCCCAAGCCAACGCATGCCGCCAAAAATGGCCTGCTTTGCCTCATCGGTGTTTCGGGCCTCATCGGTATCCTCGACGCGGAGCACGAAAACCCCGCCGTGATGACGGGCAAACAACCAGTTGAAAAGCGCGGTGCGGGCGCCGCCCACATGCAGGTAGCCGGTGGGCGATGGCGCGAATCGGGTGCGAACGGACATGCGCTGGGTTTAGCGGCCGCAGACCACTCCGTCCAGCCGCGATGCTTGAACCGCCAACCGCTATGAAACATGAGGATAATCAATCACTTGCAGGATCGTCCGACCACGCCTATTCATCCCGCGTGTCCCGCACGGACCAGCGTGTGGACCAATTGCTTCGGCAAGCAATCCACCACCCCGATTTTCACGCGCGCCTCCACCCGATGGTCTCAGGCGGTGGGCGAATCGTGCTCGACCATTGCGCGAATGCCTCCCACGCCTTCATTTCATCGGCTGTTTGCAAGGCGGTTCACGACTCAAGGAAGTCTACTGTTTGGTTGGTATGCGACCTACCCCGACACCGTGAAAGAATTGCCGTTGAAATGGAACTCTGGGGCCAAAATCCATTGGTGCTGCCGGAGCTTGCCAACATTCAAAGCATCGAAAGCTTACCCGATCCCGAATCCCATGCCGAGCGGCATGCCATCCTTCGGGAAATCGCTCACCCCGGCACCCATATCGTCATTTGCGGTAGCACGGCATTCGATCAGGCCTGCCCTGCTCCAGCCGCGCTCGAGTCTGCCGCACATTCACTGCGCGCAGGTACCACCCTCGATCCGACTGATTTCACTAACTCGCTCGCCGATCACTATTACGAACGAGCCCCAATCGTAACGTCTCGCGGTCAGTTTGTACTGCGCGGCGGCATCATCGATGTGTTTCCATGGCAGGCAATCGCTCCGCTTCGAATCGAATTTTTTGACAATGAAATCGAATCGATCCGTGAATTCGACATCGATAGTCAGGCGTCGACAGGCAAACTTGATGAGGCCGAAATCGCATTGTCCGAGGCTGCCTCCGACTCAACGCTAGCCATTTACCGGCGCTCTGGCGATGTCGTGATATCGATCGAAGCGGCAATCGATAATCCCGATGTTCTGATCCTCGAAGGAGCACAACCCGGCGAAGGTGAGGAGGACTTCACGCTAGCAACATTTACAAGCCAGCTGGGTACATTCGAAGCGGGTGATTTCATCCTCGATGAGATCCGTCGCGAACAATTCTTCCAACAGTTGAACGACTGGCAACGTGGAAAATGGAATGTCGCCATGGTCTTCGCCAACCAAGGCGAACAAGACCGCTTCGAGGAACTTTCCGGCAAAGACCTTTCGCGCGATTTGCAGATTCTTCCCATACGCGGCGAACTTATCGCCGGATTCACAATGCCGTTGGTAAGTCTCGCAGTAATTTCCTCTTCCGAGCTATTCGGGCGATACCGCACCTCCTCACTCAAACGCCGATCCATACTCGACCGCGTGAGCAAAACTACTGGACGCGGTGCCACCGAGGAAATGAGCGAAGGTGATCTGGTTGTTCACTACGAGTACGGTATCGCCCGCTTTCGCGGCATCGTCAAAAACGACGAGGGAGAGGAAATCCTGCTCGAATACCGCGACGGTGCAATGCTTGGCGTACCGCTTGAACAAGCCCATCTCGTCGGCAAATACGTCGGACTAGGCGGCCGCACTCCCGACCTCAACAAACTCGGCAGTGCAGCATGGAAATCCGCGCGCAAAGCTGCCGAAAAATCGATCCTCGACTACGCAGCTCAATTGCTTCGGGTCCAAGCCGAGCGCAATCATGAACCGGGCTTTGCGCAAACTCCCGACACGCGCTGGATGTGGGAATTCGAACGCTCGTTCCATCACACCGAGACACCCGACCAACTCCGCGCGATCGAGGAAACCAAACGCGACCTTGAATCCCCACGGCCGATGGACCGCCTGATCTGCGGTGATGTCGGCTTCGGCAAAACCGAAGTGGCGATTCGTGCCGCCTTCAAAACCATCACGAGCGGCAGACAGGTGGCCATTCTCGTGCCAACCACCGTGCTCGCCGAGCAACACTGGCATACCTTTCGTGAGCGGATGTCTGATTACCCGATTCGAATAGACCTGCTCAACCGTTTCCGGTCACCCTCCGAAATCCGCGAAACGATTGCAGGCGTCGCCGATGGATCGGTTGATCTGGTGATCGGCACACATCGACTTGTTTCAGGCGATGTGATTTTCAAAAACCTCGGACTCGTCGTGGTCGATGAAGAGCAACGCTTTGGAGTCGCTCACAAGGAGAAGTTCAAGCAACTCTTCCGCCAAGTCGATGTGCTCACGCTTTCCGCAACTCCGATACCCCGCACCCTCTACATGGCATTGATGGGTGCTCGCGACATGTCGACCATCGACACTCCCCCACCTAACCGAATTCCCGTCGCCACATCGATAAGCCCGTATGATGAGCGCATCATTGTCGACGCGATCCGTCGCGAAATGAAACGCGGCGGTCAGGTGTTCTTCCTCCACAATCGCGTCAAATCGATCGAAAACATGCGCGAGCGCATCGCATCGCTCGTTCCAGAAGCACGGGTTGTCGTCGGTCACGGGCAAATGAACAAAGACGATCTCGAACAAGTGATGCGCACATTTGTGAAAGGCGAAGCCGACGTCCTGCTGTCCACCACCATCATCGAGACAGGCATCGATATCCCAAACGCCAACACCATCATCATCGACCGCGCCGACCGCTTTGGCCTCGCCGACCTTTATCAGTTGCGCGGTCGTGTCGGACGTGCTGGGGAGAAAGCCCACGCAATCCTCTTGCTTCCACGCGATATGGTCACGGCGGGTAACGCCCGCAAACGCATCCATGCGATCAAACAGCACACCGCACTTGGCTCGGGCTTCAAGATCGCCATGCGCGATCTCGAAATCCGCGGCGCCGGCAACTTGCTCGGCACCAAACAATCCGGCCACATCTCCCAAATCGGATTCGATCTTTACTGTCAGCTTCTAAAGCAGTCGATCGAACGCCTCAAGGGGCGCAAGTCGCAAGCCCAATCACCATCGGCCTTCAAGGCGGATTTCGTAATCTCCACGGAAGCCGCATGGCTCAGGCAGGAAAAATCTAGCTCCACAGAATTGCTCCCCGCCTTCCTGCCATCATCATGGCTCGATGATACCCGCCTGCGCCTCAGCGCGTATCGGGAGCTTTCCGCAGCGACGAACATGAAAGCGGTCGAAACACTTCAAAGCGCATGGAACGACCGATTCGGCCGGCTACCGCATGCGGTATCCAACCTCTTGGAGATCACCCGCATCAAAATTCTCGCCTCCAGCCATGGGATAAACTCGGTCGAAATTCAGGGACAACGGCTAATGCTGGAGCGCAATGGCGGATATATCTTGGTCGGCGAAAGGCGCTTCCCCCGACTCGAAGCCCACAAACCAGTCTGCCGACTCGCCGAAACCCTAGCGCTGCTGCGAACGATGTGATTGGATGTACTATTTAACGACTACTTAAAATTTTGCGCAGATATGTTGCAATTGCCATCGGCAACCTTGACTTCACGCCGGCCATTGCCTTAATAATCACCACGTGCGTAGCATAATATTACTTTTCGTGGTCGCCGCCGCTGCCCCCGCCACCTTCGGTCAAACATGGGAGCGGGAGGATATCGGATTCGACAGCATTCAAAGCAGGGCCCGGGACCTTGCTAACAAACCCTACACTGCACCCAGTCGCGATACGCTTCCTCCGTGGATGAACGACCTGACCTACGATCAGTATCGCGACATCCGCTTCAATCCGAACCAAGCGCTCTGGGCGGCAGAAAATCTTCCGTTTCGTGCAATGTTTTTTCACCCTGGCTACCTCTATCGAGAGCCGGTTGCCCTCAATGAATTCACCAGCAGCCATCAGCAGCGCATTCGTTTGGCCGAGGCCTTTTTCAACTATGGCCCTTTGATTCAAAAACACGGCGAACTTCCTGCCGATGGAGGCTTCGCCGGATTCCGTCTGCACACCACACTCAACAGGCCCGACTATTTCGACGAACTCATCGTCTTTCAAGGCGCAAGCTACTGGCGCGCGCTCGGCAAAAATCAACGCTGGGGAATTTCTTCACGCGGCATCGCTGTTGATACAGGCGTCGAGGCTGCCCAGGAAGAGTTTCCAAACTTCCGCGAGTTCTGGCTGCGCAAACCCGAACCAGGCGAAACTCACGCCCGCCTCTATGCGCTGCTCGACGGCCCGTCTTACACCGGCGCCTACGCCTTCAAAGTCCACCCCGGCAATGAAACCATCGTTGATGTGCGAGCCGTGATCTTTGCCCGCCGCGCAGTCCAGCGCCTCGGCATCGCTCCCATGTCGAGCATGTTTTGGTTTGGCGAAAACTCACGCCGCCTCTTCGACGACTTTCGCCCCGAAGTGCACGATACCGACGGACTCGCCATTCGAATGGGAACCGGCGAACGCATCTGGAGACCAATATGCAACGACTCGGGTAAGCTTGAGTTCAGCTTCTTCAACATGGACAAGTGCGACGGCTTCGGCCTCCTGCAACGCGACCGTCGCTTCAGCGCTTACGAAGACAGTGAGGCAGCCTATCACCTCCGCCCGTCACTTTGGATCGAGCCGACATCCGATTGGGGCCCCGGCCGCGTGATGCTCATGGAAATACCCACCACCAATGAGCTCTCAGACAACACAGTCGCGATGTGGGAGCCCGCTCGCACTCCCCTCGCTGGCGATCGGGTGGAATTCTCCTATCGCCAACACTGGACAATGGACCCCGATCCGTCGCTTGCCGTCGGCCATGTGGTGGCAACCCGCACCGGCATCCACGATTGGCAGCCTGGCCAGCGCACCATCATTGTTGAGTTCAAAGGCACGAACCTCCAACAAATTGGCGATCAAGCACCCATTACCCCACAAATCACCCAAATCGGCCAAAACGCAGAAAAAGTTACCATCCAAGGCGTCAATCTTGAACAAATTCCGGACGATCGCTGGCGCCTCGCGTTCCAAGTCGCCCCCACCGCAGAGGGTGGAAAACTTTCTGACATCGGCCCTATCGAGCTTCGTTGCTGCCTGAAGCGCGGTGACAACTACCTCACCGAAACATGGGTGCATCGCATCAATCCCTAGACAAACTGCCGCCCCTTAGCGAGCAGGAACTCATTGAATGGGAGGAAGCCTACTTCGCTGTTGAGGCATACCTGCTGGCCCTTCGTCTTCGCAATCGCCTGCTTGTTGCGGAGCTTGTACGAGGCATTCTTCTCAGGGCCTCCTCGAGACAAATTAATGAGCCAGACAAACCCGCGCGACTACTCGCCATGGAGGAGGCTCTCACCGAGGTGGCCGACTGGACCCAAGACGTTCTGGATGTGCCGCTTGAAAACCGCCGGCTCGCAGCCCGCGGCCGTCTCGCGCTCCTCCTCGCCGGTATGCCCGACAAATGGCAAGGCACCTTTCTGACTCCACCGCCATGGCCACCCGCCTTTGTCGAGGCGATGAAAAAATCCTACCTCGCCGCCGGCCCGCGATTCGCCAACCTCACCATGGTGCCAAAGCCGCTTGAGCTAAACGCTATCGGCAGCGGTGCCGCCCAATGGTGGCAGACGATGGATCGCAAACCGATCGTTAGACTCATGTTCACCGCCGTGCTTATAGGCATCATTGCTCTGGCCGCATGGTTTTTCCTCCTCGACTGATGGCACCCGTCGATCTCTCACCTCCCAACAGCGGCAAGGCCTTCTTCAGCAGCAAAGCCACCCAACTGCGGCGAATTATTTTTTTCGGCAGTGTCATCCTGTTCAATCTATTAGCCAGCCTTTGGCTGGCCGACCTCTTCTGGCGCATCGGACTGCAAAAAGCCCATTTTCCGCTACTAGCAATTTTTGTCCTGCTCAACGGCCTGCTTACGCTTGGATCATTTCACGCGATATTTGGCGCCTTCGACATGCTACGCGGTGTCCGACGCGCTGCCCGTATCACCAAAATCGCCGATGGCCGCAGCGGTCCGCTCGACAAACGCCATGCGGTGGTCATGCCCGTCTACAACGAAGACAGCTCACGCACTTGCGCACGCATCGAGGCGATCTACCGCTCGATCGAAGCCACTGGCCATCTAGACTCGTTTGATTTCTTCATCCTCAGCGACACACGCGACCTCGATCTCTGGGTCATGGAGGAAACTGCGTGGACAAATTTGTGCCGCAAACTGGGCGCATTCGGCCGTATCTACTATAGACGCCGTAGAACTAACGAAAACCGTAAGGCTGGTAACATCGGCGACTTTGTGCGCACTTGGGGCGGCGGCTACGAAGCCATGCTCGTGCTCGATGCCGATAGCCTCATGGATGGTGCCGACATCGTCAAAATGGCTCGCGTCATGGAGGCTTACCCGCGCCTAGGCATTCTTCAGACGCCACCCAAGCTCATCCGCGGATCCTCAGTTTTCACCCGCCTCCAACAATTTGCCATGCGGCTTTACGGGCCGGTGTTCATCCGCGGCCTGAACTTCTGGCAACTCGGCGGCGGAAGCTACTGGGGCCACAACGCGCTGATCCGTCTCAAGCCCTTCTCCGAGTTCTGCGAACTCCCCGCACTCCCCGGCCGCGAACCTTTCGGCGGGCGCATCCTCAGCCACGATTTCGTCGAAGCCGCACTGATGGTCGCCGAAGGATGGGAAGTCTGGCTCGCATGGGACATCGAGGGCACCTACGAGGAAGCTCCACCCACCCTTGTCGACCACCTCATCCGCGACCGCCGCTGGTGTCAGGGCAACCTCCAGCACCTCTGGCTCATCTTCGCACGCAAGCTGCCGTTCACCGTGCGCATGCACCTCTTCATGGGCATCATGGCTTACCTCGGTAGCCCGCTTTGGTTTCTATTTCTGCTACTGGGTACCTGGGTCGCATGGGATCGCTCCACCAGCGAACTGAGCCGTCTGCCATTCGAAAGTTATGTCGATCGCTGGTTCGGCTTCAATGGCATCGAGCAAAGCATCATCCTCACCTGCTTCATATTCACCCTGCTCTTTCTTCCAAAAATCCTCTCACTACTGCGCGCAATTTTCGTACCGCAAATCCGCAAATCCTTTGGTGGCACATTCCGCATCATGACGGGAGTCACTCTTGAGTCGATCGTTTCAATACTCCTCGCACCATGCATCATGGCTGCACACACCCTGATGGTCATCAGCATCCTGCTCGGCCGCGCTGTCGGATGGGGCAATCAAAACCGCGAGACCGATGGCACCACATGGGGCGATGCGATCCGCTTCCATTTGTTTCCGACTATACTCGGCATCCTGTGGACCGTGGTCGCGTTGAACATCGATCTGACGTTTACCGCATGGATTTCACCGATCCTCCTCGGGCTGGTACTGTCCGCGCCTGTTTCAGTTTGGACAAGCCGCGTGCGTTATGGACTCAAGCTCGCCAAGCACGGCATATTGAGCATCCCAGAAGAAAGGAATCCAACCAGCGTGATGCTGCTCGCACAAGAGGCCAGAGGCGCAACCGATCCGGCACTCAACGCCTCTGGCGAGGAACGCTACGGCATCATTGCCGCAGTCGTAGATCCCTACGTAAACGGAGTGCATGTGTCGCTCCTTGAAAACGTCGAACTGCGGCAAAATGAAGAAGTCCTCGCTGAAAAATGCCTGATCCAAGGCCCAGGCGAATTAAGCAAAGACGAACTCTCCGATCTGCTCTACCTTGGCCCCGCCATGCTCCTCATGCACCGTGCGGTGTGGCTCCGCCCAGCCGATAGCATCCACCCGATCTGGACGCAAGCAGTCCAAAGCTACCGCCGCCGACTTTATCAAACCACCAACGCAGCCTAATTTCTCCCTATGCTTCAAGCTCCCTCTTCACTGGAAACGATTGCTAAAAAAGCGGCAGCAGGGCTTCTGGAAAATCTCCACGCCAAGGCCAGCATCACCGCCGCCGCTCCCGGCCGCGTGAATCTCATCGGCGAACACATCGACTATTGCGATGGCTTTGTGCTGCCTTTTGCCATCGATCGCTACATCGTGATCGCCGGCACTCCGAACGGCACTTCATCGGTCCGCATCGCAACCGCCTTAGGTGGCGGCATCGCCACATTCGATGTCACGCAAGCGGTCGAAGAAGGCGAACCGAAATGGACCAACTACCTGCGCGGTGTGATTCGCGGATTCCAAAACCTCGGACACGCAGTCCCCGGCTTTGACGCCTACATCCTTTCCTCCGTTCCCGGTGGAGCGGGCCTTTCATCATCCGCCGCCTTGGAATGTGCCATGGCAACATTTCTCGAAGGCCTGCTTGGCGTGGAAATTGGCACCCGCGAAAAAGCCCTGCTCTGTCAAAAGGCTGAACACGATTTCACCCATGTACCCTGCGGCATCATGGATCAATTTGCTTCAGCATTCGGCACCAAAGACCACCTCGTGCTGATCGATTGCATGACGGCCGAACCACAACTCGTGCCATTCAACAATCCCGAGCTCACTATCCTGATCTCCAACACGATGGTACATCACGAGCTGTCCGATGGCGGTTACGCACTTCGTCGCAAGCACACGGAAGATGCCCTCAAGACCATCGGCAAGCGCTCATGGCGCGATGTCACGATGGCCGATGTGGAAAATCATTGGGAAAAACTCGGCGATCCGATCAACCGCCGCGCCCGCCATGTCGTGGGCGAAATCGCGCGCACCATCGAAGCAGTCGATTCGCTTAAGGCAGCCGATTTCGAAAAACTCGGCCCCCTCATGGCCGCATCACACCAATCGCTGCGCGATGATTTCGAAGTCTCTTGTGATGAACTCGATGTCCTCGTCGATGCCGCTCAAAGCATCGGCCGCAGCGGAGGAGTGATCGGTTCCCGCATGACCGGCGGGGGCTTTGGCGGATCAACAGTCACGCTTTGCGAATCAGCCAAAGCGAACAACATCGCCAGCAAACTTGCCGCCGAATACCACGCCAAGACCGGCCTAACGGCCGAAATTTTCGCCTCGCGACCCTCGGCAGGTGCGCATAGAGTTCTTTGATTTTTCGCATCCACATGCCCTCTTCTCTTCACATACTTTTCGTCTGTACCGGCAACACTTGCCGCAGCCCGATGGCCGAGGGCCTGTTTCGCAAAGCCACCGAAGGACGAAACGATATCGCCACCAGCTCCGCCGGTGTCGCCGCCTCGAAAGGCTCACCCGCCAGTCGCGAAACTCTCAAGATTCTCAAAAAACACGGCGCTCAGCTCGATGATTTCACCAGCCGCCAAGTGACGGAAAAAATTCTAGAATCCGCCACCCACGTCTTCGCCATGACCGAAGGCCACCTAGCCGCACTCGAAAGCCGTTTCCCCTCGCACGCCGATAAATTCTTTCTCATCCGTGAGTTTTCCGGCATCACCGACAAACGCCAAGGCCTCGATGTCCCCGACCCCATTGGCATGGGCCCCGCGGCCTATGAGGAGGTTGCAAAGGTGCTCGAAGCTGCCATTCCGTCCATCATTGCCTACGTCAATTCGACAGGGGCAAACGACAAGTGAGCCCATTGTCTTTTTGGGCGATTTTATAACCCCCTGTTAGGGGCTTTGTTTCGACATCTGCGGTTGTCATGAACTCACTATCCGTTCATGATCTCACCTGACTTTCTCGGGCACCCATGACAGCCAAACCCATCAAACTCCAATCGCACATTTTCACCGGATTTTGCGTTCTGCTCTTCTTCATTTTTACGGCAATTCATCAGCCCGCATTCGGTTCTCCCAAGAGGCAAAAAAACGAGACCGCCCCCCCAACAAAAGGTCTCACTGTGGCCCATGAACTCAACGCGAAAGAATTGACCGAAAATTCTCCAAATGGTCTCAGGGTCATGATCCTCTGCGATTCCATGGGCATGAGCGGCTTCGCGGAACAGCTGGATTCCTGTTTCAGATCATGCCCCGGCGTGGCATCCGTCCATACCTTTGCCGCCTGTGGATCCAACCCACTAACATGGATGAAGATATCGCCTTACACCAACGCCACGACCCGCTGCGGTTACCTGCGAATCGAATCCAAATCACAGCAGTCCGGATCCCTTGTTGAAAGAGAGTTTAGGGGCATGATCAAACGCGGGGCCAAGGGACAACGAGTGCCAAAAATCGAAGACCTTATTCCTAGCATCAAGCCCGACATTCTCATCGTCCAAAACGGCAATAATTTCTTCGGAAATTTCAATTCAAGACGCGCGATCAGAAATGATGTTCAAGGCAAGGTCATTCGCGGCCATGTTTCACCGATGATCAAATGGCTCACCGCAAATGCCCAAAACACCCGCAAGCTTTATTGGGTCACCCCGCCCCAAGCTGGAAATATCCCGACAGAGGCTCAGCAATTCATTCACGATACGATTCAATCCGAAGTTCAAGGCATCGGCACTGTAATCGACAGCCGTCAGTTCACGAGCTTTCCCTACTCATCCCAAGCAAGGGACAAGATGCATTTCTCGGGAAAAGAGGCCACGGACTGGGGCACTGCCATTTTTCGCACCATCGCTGGCGACATCGCCAACAAGCCCATCACATCAAGCCCCGCTTTCACAAATCTTCGCCCAGTCGAGCCAAAACCACCACAATCTACCGAGTCGTCGAATACCGCCAAAGCCTCTTCACAAATCACACTTCGTGTGAAACTCAAGAAATCCACCGCCGTTCCACAACCTGAATCATTCGCCCCCTACGGTGAATTTCTCATCACAAACCTGTACTCGGTCGTGCGCGTCCTCAATGGCGAATACCAAGATAAAGAAATAGCGATCATGCATCCTGCTTACATCCAGCACCACAAACAGAACCTTTCCCGTTTCAAGAACAAACGAAACATCACCGTCAATGTCACAGAACCACCCGATGATTCACCATGGATCACCGTGAACCGCGCCGACACGGTTGCCTCTCCCGAATTTTCCCTCTACATGCTCGAGGAGGATTTGATGCGGCATCCTGCAAACGCAGCATGCCCCGATTGCGACAATCAACAAACCACAAGCGGTCGCTAGGCCACCTGCATCAACATGCGATTTTATTTCCTTACCGCTCTCGTTTGTTTCGTTTCCCTTTCATGCTCGCTTGCGGAAAACAAAACTGTCGCGCCAGAACAAACGAAAAAAAAGCCACTGAGATATGAGATGGTTCCGCTTGGCGGTAGCCAGAAGGTGAAGGTTTTGATGATCGGCGACTCTCTGTCGGTCGGCCCCTTCGGATCCTCAATGCAAAACTGGTTGATCCAAAAATACGGCGACAACAATGTCGCGATTTATGCGTCATGCGGATCTTCGCCCGAACATTGGCTGGCAGAGAATGCGGTATTCACATCCAAATGCGGATATCGGGAAAAGCGCCCGGGGAAATTGATCTATGAAAACCGTGATGGCGGAAGTCCGACGCGCGTAAGACCCGCACCAAAGATCGAGAAGCTCATCGCACTGCATAGGCCGGATGCCATCATCGTTCAAATGGGAACCAATCATTTTGATGTTCTTGAAAAAAATGGTGACAAGGCAATCCCCCAACTTGCCGCTACTTATGAAATTTTTTCGCAGGCTCTAAAGCCATCCCTATTTAGAAAACCCAGCGTCTATTGGGTTACCCCCCCTGACTCATCACGCTTCTCAGATAAAATCGAAAGAACCGTAGACCAGCTGATTGCAACCAACAACAAGAAGCACGGTTTTCACACTTTCTATTCAAGAAAGTACACTCGTTACACCAAGGGCCAAACCGGATCCGACGGAGTTCACTACGGCAATGCTGCGGGAGCCGCGTGGGCACTGGAGTTTCAGAGACAAACCACTCGCTAAGACCATCACGCATCAGCCCAGCCGACCCAGCTTCGTTCTCACCGATGGTATTCAGCTCGCACATTTTCCTTTTTCTTTTTTTGCCAGCCGTGCTGGCCCTCTACTACCTGTCGCCAAATCGCGTCCGCTCGCTACTGCTCACGCTCTTTAGCTACCTTTTTTACGGCTGGGCAAACCCGCTCTTTGTCATCTTGATGCTCGTCTCGACAGCAATCGATTTTATCGCAGGCCGAACCATCGCCCGCGCCGACCCTGATAACTTCGGTCGCGCCGAGCTGCTACCACTTGCTGAAGGCGGGCTCAGAAATTCCCGACAAAAATTCGCCCTGGTGGCCAGTATCATCAGCAATTTGTCCCTGCTCGGGTTTTTCAAGTATTACAACTTCGGCATCGCCAATGTATCACGTCTCCTCGAATGGCTGGGCGCGGAAGGCTGCGATCATTCATTGTACCTGAATGTGGTGCTTCCCCTTGGCATCAGCTTTTACACCTTCCAATCGATGAGCTATGCGATCGATGTGTATCGCGGGCACGCTGTGCCTCTGCGACGCTTCACCGACTTTGCGTGCTACATCTCGCTCTTCCCCCAATTGGTAGCCGGGCCGATCATCCGCTATCAGGACGTTGCCGACCAAATGGTCGAACGCTCCCACACATGGAAAAAATTCTCACGGGGCGTCGCCTTTTTTTCGATTGGTCTCGGCAAAAAAATCCTACTTGCAAACCCCTGCGGCAGAATTGCAGATACTGCGTTCGCTAGCGCCGACTTATCACCTCTCGACGCGTGGACGGGTATCTTTTCCTACAGCATGCAGATTTATTTCGACTTCAGCGGCTATTCCGACATGGCTGTCGGACTCGGTCTCATGCTGGGCTTTGTCTTTATCAGGAACTTCAATTCCCCTTACAAGTCATCGAGCATCACGCAGTTCTGGCAAAATTGGCACATGAGCCTCTCCACATGGCTGCGCGATTACCTCTACATCCCTCTCGGCGGCAACCGCAAAGGACCGGCCCGCACCTATGTCAATTTGTTCCTGGTGATGCTCATCGGAGGCATATGGCATGGCGCAAGCTGGAATTTCGCCATATGGGGTGGCGCACATGGGATCTGGCTTGCTGCTGAGAGATTCCTCTCCCGTCGTTGCAGCATGCGCCCTCCCGCATGGATCGGCAGAACCGTCACTTTCACGGGTGTATCCCTGCTCTGGATCCCATTTCGCGCACCTGATCTGGAAAGTGCCGCACGCTACGCCAGAAACCTAATGCCAGGAGACTTTGGAAACCCACAACTCGTCTCCGCCGCGATCCACACCCCATACCTCATCGGTAGCGCACTTGTCGCTTTTTTGGTGATCTTTTTCGGGACCCATTCATGGGACATGACCCGTAAAATCACACCCCTCAAAGCAGTCTATGTCATTTTCTTGCTAGTTTTAAGCTCAATGCTGCTTGCCAGCCAAAGTTACAATCCGTTCATTTACTTCATATTTTGAACATGGTTCCACAAGTGCCTGAAACCGATGCCACAGCAAGGACCGTAAAGCCGGGCCGGGCTGAACAACTAGCCATGGAGGACATCGGCAGCACTCAAGTCACGGCACACACATCAATCGCCGTTTCCGCTATCTTTCTTTCTTTCATCGCGATGGTGATGTTTTTTGATCTCAAGGCCTTGTTCAAAAATGATCCAACAACGGGAGAATTGATTGCCGAAAAATCCATTCAGCCTGCAAACCGAACCGTCATGACCGACTGGTGGCATAATATTTCCAGCAAAAACCGCCATGTCATGAACCACATCAGGCAATTTGAGGCGAATCTCGAAGACACTTCGACATTCGGTCGCCTGGCCAGACCTCCGGTTCAGAACACACTTGCCCCACTTCGTGAAAGCAGCGGTGAAGTGATGATCGGCAAAGACGGTTGGCTATTTTATCGCCCATCACTCAGGTTTCTTACTCAAGCTCAAACAAGCAAGGAGGTTCAATCTGCCCCCATCGACAACGACAACACAAATGGTGGAAGTCGTGGTCTTGATGCCTCGGCAAATGTGATTTCGCAGTTTGCCAAAGATCTTGAAAAAAGAGGCATACGCCTCGTGATCGTGCCTGTCTGGCCAAAAATGAGTGTTCACCCGGAGCATTTTGGCGCAACGGCTAACAAGCGCGACATTCTCAAGCCGCAGGGCTACGACACATGGCTGCGCCGAGTGAAAAGTTCCGGTGCGTTGGTCTTTGATCCAGCTCCCTCGATACAAAAATCCTCTCGCTCATCAGGTGCCGCTTATCTCAAAACCGACACTCACTGGAATCCAGCGGCGATGAAAAACTGTGCTGAGGATCTCGCTGCATATTTGATTCAAAAAAACCTCATTCAGACGTGTGAACTCAAACCCCAGTTTGTTCCCCGAACCGTTTCAAACAAAGGCGACCTGGCGCGGATGATGGACTTGCCTTCAAACAGCCCACACTTCGCCAAAGAAGATGTGAAGCTCTTGGAAGTCCGAGAGGATTCCGGCAACCGTTGGATTCCCAAAAAGGATTCAAGCGTGCTGCTGTTGGGAGATAGCTTCAGCAATATCTATAGCCTGCTTGGAATGGGTTGGGGTGAAGATGCCGGCTTTTCGGAACACCTCGGGGCCGCTCTCGGCATGAGAATCGACACAATTTTGCGAAATTCCGACGGAGCATCCGCTACGCGCGCCATCCTCTCGCGCGAGCTTTCAAGAGGCAAAGACCGACTCCAAGGCAAGCAGGTCGTTGTATGGGAGTTTGCAGCATCACAACTCACCGAAGGCGAATGGCATCCATACCCTTGTGATACGATCGCGCAAAATGCCACCGAAGCATCTTATCTCGAGATCAAGGATCAGCAACCCATGCGCATCACGGGCACCATCGCAGAAATGGGAGACATCCCACACCCACAATCAACGGTTTATGCCGACTTTGTTGGCTACATGATCATGGAAGACCTGATTGCCGATCGTGGCGATAGTGTAGTCGGCAAAAAAGCGCTGGCGTACGGGTTGGTCATGAAAAACAAAGTACCCACGGGATTGGCCGATCTAAGGCCGGGACAGACGATCAGCTTCACACTTCATGCGTGGACTTATGCAGAAAATGAATTCGGCAGGTTCCAGAGAAGCGAACCTGATGGCGAGGCGGCACTCCAGCCAATGAACTGGATCACAGACATTGAATTGAAAAACTCTGACAATGAACATCAATCGCAACCATAAGAATCACCAAGCCTGCTTTAACAGCATCCGCGAGCTCATCATGTTGCTTGCCGTCTTGTGTTGTCTTTGCCCGCTTGCGGCATCAGGGCTCGATCAAAGTTCTACCAACTCAACATTGCCAACCATTCCGCCCAGTTTGGACAACACAAACCCGTCCTACCACATGGGAAATAACGGCTGGTGGTTTCTATCATCGGAACTGAAACACCTTCAGACGGCCACTGAGACCACAGGCCATCCGGACAATACGGTGATTTCCGCGATCGGCGACTTTGACAAATACCTCAATTCGCTCGGCATTCAGCTGCTCGTTGTTCCCATTCCTGAAAAATCATTGGTGCGCATGGACCAAATCCTGCCGACATCCGATCTCCAGGCGGGAAAAAATTATTCACAGGCCACCGGCCGCTACATCAGCGCCTTGTCCGCTGCCGGAGTTGATGTGCTCGACTTAAGCAACCAGCTTATCGCGGAAGTGGCGTCCGAATCCACCCACGGAGACCCGGTGTATTGCAAAAACGACTCCCACTACACTTCCAGAACCGCCAACCTCATCGCCACATGGATCTGTGAGCATGTGAAAAAATCCATGCCCCAGCTCATCCAAAATAACGACGCTTCGCCAATTCTCGGGTCGAAAAAGGAAATCACCATTCAAGGTGATCTCTGCCAAAAAACACCCGAAACTCTGCAAGTGGTCGAAGTCACATCACCGACTTCATCACTGACACCCAACGCTACCCCCAAAGATTCTGCCATGGTCCTGATGGGAGACAGTCACTGCCTTGTGTTCAGCAGTGGTGGTGACATGCTGGCAAAGGGCGCGGGACTTCCTGATTACCTCGGGATGGAGTTTGGAACCATGCCAACCCTAGTCGCACAGCGTGGCGGGGCAAAAAACAGCCGCATCGAATTCATTCGCAAAAGCCGCAAAAACAAAGATTTTCTCGGTAATGTCAAACTGGTGGTCTGGTGCTTTGCCGCACGCGAGCTGACCCAAGGGGATAAATGGAGCCCCCTTCAATACCCCCGCTGAACAATATGCTCTAGGGGATTCATTATCCAGCCAAGCCAAAGTGTTGGCTCATCACACCATACCGAGCTTCATCCGGCCCTCTTCGGAAATCATTTCCTGATTCCATGCCGGATCCCACACAAGCTCCACTCGCGCATCATCAACGCCTTCAATGGTCATGATTTTTGCCTGTGCATCGGCCGCAATGACCGGCCCCATTCCACAACCTGGCGCGGTAAGAGTCATCTTGACCGAGACAACGGTTTTTTCTTCCTCCTTGTCGACACTGCAGTCGTAAACAAGCCCGAGATTGACGATGTCGACCGGGATCTCCGGATCATAGACTCCCTTGAGCTGCCCCCAGACCTGCTCCTCGATCGGTGCGTCCTTCAATCGCACCGCTTCCTCCTGCTTTTTCTTCTCCTCGGTCATGTCGATGCCGAGCGCATCAGCGTCCTGCGAGGAAATGCGCGCAAGCCCCTGGCTGGTAGCCACGGTGAAAGTGCCACCAAGTTTCTGAGTGATATACACTTCAGTACCTGCAGGAAGCGTGAGTGCGTCACCACTGGGAATCTGAATCGCTGCAACTTCACGGGTTAGGTTGATCTTGTCGTGCATGCGCAAATTAAAAACCATGATGTCCACCCGTGCAAGAAGTGACTTACGCCAGCCGTTCCCAAACATGTTTCCACACCATGAAAATGACTAGCTCACAGCTCAAATTTTCTTCCTCATCGGGATCTCTCTGCTTCATTGGGCGCATGCGATTGCTCTCCGCCACACTCGGTATCCTGTTAGCCCTCACCGCCGCCTCGTGGGTTTCGGCCGCCGGAAAGGCTGATAACAAGGCAAGCATTTCCTTTCACATCGAGACTGAGGCCAGCGACAACCCCAAGATGATCTTCCCTCATACGGTCAATAACGGGCAGAAACGATACTTCCGCAGAATACCCGAAATCAGCTCCAAGGATGTCGTCTCCTATAGCCCCATTCCATCGGAAGCCGGCGATGGCTACGGCGCGGTCTTTCGTCTCAAGGAAAGCGCCGCTAAAAGGCTTTCAGCCGTGACCAACATCAACCAAGAAAAATGGCTCGTCGCACAAGTCAACGGACGCTTGGTCGATGCGGTCATCATTGATCAGCCGATCAATGATGGAGTACTCGTCGTCTGGAAGGGGATCACGCTCGCCGACCTGACGATCTTCGACAAATCGATCAAACGCACCGGCGAAGACGGTGATAAAAAGAGAAAGAAAAACTAATCCGGTTATACGACATGATTCGTTCATTGTTATGCAGTTTCGCATGCTGTATCATGCTTCATGCCGCGCAGGATCTTCGCCTGCCCACCGAAAACACACACCTTTTCAGCAATGAGCCTGAGCGATTCTACATGCATGTGGATCGCACCTTCGAGGGGCAAGTCTCAAAGCCATGGGAGGGCGGGTCCTTCGGCTTTGTCCGCAACGCCTTTCGCTTCGAAAACGAAGTACTGCTCACAAAATTTCACGAAGGCATCGACATCGCGCCCATCAAGCGCGACCGCGCGGGCAACCCTCTCGATTTGGTTTCCAGCATCTCCGCCGGACAGGTCGTACACATCAGCCCACTCGCCGGTCGCAGCAACTACGGAAAGTATGTTGTCATTGAGCATGAATGGGGCGGATCCGCCATCTACTCACTCTACGCCCACTTGGCTGAAATCACCTGCCAACCCGGTGACAAGGTCAACGCCGGCTCGGTCATAGGCCGCATGGGCTACACAGGAGCGGGCATCAATCGCGTCCGCGCCCACCTACACCTCGAGCTCGCCATGCTCATGAGTCCTCGCTACCAAGATTGGCACGAGCATTACAGTCGTGGCCTCAATACCCAGGAAAACTTCAATGGCATGAACCTCGTTGGCACCGATGTCGCACGCTTCTTTATCGAACAGCGAAGCAATCCCGAGCTCCGCTTCTGCGACTTCGTCACCGACACCCCTGGATACTTCAAAGTCACCATTCCATACAAGGGAACGCCCGATTTTGTGAATCGCCATCCGTGGATCGTGAAAGGCTCTACCGATGACCAGAAATCATGGGAAATAACCTTCAGCGCCACCGGCCAACCGATCAGCTTCACCCCAAGCAGCCGAGAAGTGAATACCCCGATCGTCACCTCCGTAAAGCCCTCTGCCACTCCCCACCGTTATCTCACACGCAATCTCATCACAGGCATCGGCAACCAAGCTGCCCTCACCAGCCAAGGCCATCAACTTGTCGCACTGATCACCGATCAATTTCCAGCTGCCAAAGCTGGCAAAAAACAACTTCCCAAATAACCCGATAAACAATCTCTGGCGCGAGCAGCCTGATCACTGCTTATCATCATACACATTCAGCATTTCACATCTTCCCACGACCCCACACCATGAACGATAACATCCTCGCAAAACTCATCTCCATGGGCCACGCGCTGCCCGAAGTCCCTACACCCGTTGCCGCCTATGTGAACTGCGTGCGCTCCGGAAATTTGCTATTCCTCTCCGGCGGACTCCCCATCGATGGCAACCGCAAGGTCATCGGCAAGGTCCCCACCCAAGTCTCCGTCGACGAAGCGAAAGAGGCCGCACGCATGATCATGCTCAACCGCCTCGCCGTGATCCGCGACGCAATCGGCTCACTCGACAAAATCAAACAAATCGTTGCGCTCAACGGCTTCGTCAATTCGGAGGCAGATTTTTACGACCACCCGCAAGTCATTAACGGTGCCTCGGAATTTCTCGTTGAGCTTCTTGGCGATAAAGGCAAACACTCACGCACCGCTCTCGGTGCGGCCGCACTGCCACTGAATGTCGCCGTCGAAATCAACCTCACTGTTGAGATCGAGGATTGAGGCGAGCTCTTCGTCTCCTCACTTCAAACTGAAAACTTGAACCTTCAAACTTCCCTCCCCCATCACGTAAGGAAATGAAATTGGCGTGCTGAGCCAATCCGTTGTCCTGTAACGCGTGCGGCTTTCGATCAGAATTCAGTCTGTCATATGCCTCACGCTCTTGGCGGGCACCACATCGGTCGTCATTGCGCAAGCACCTGATTCAAGGGCAGATTTTTCCCATCAGTGGACCCGCGAGCAGAAAGCAATCGCCATGAACCTTGGCATTGTTGGAGTCATAAGCGGCTACGGATTCGCGCAATGGGGTTGGGGTGAAACCGACTTTGCCTACAACAGCGAGGGATGGTTTGAATCCAAGACAGATTCGGGTGGCGCCGACAAGTTGGGGCATGCCTACACCGGTGCG
>CAIVXP010000087.1 GCA_903909905.1 Akkermansiaceae bacterium | reverse complement strand
TCGAGATTCTCGACAATGGCGATGGTATAGCAGCCACCCCCGGTGCGGATTCACCCGGTGTCCGCAAACTCCAGGACCGTGCCCGTACCCTCCATGGTCTTTTCCGCGTCAAGTCCAACAAGGAGTATGGCACGCGAATCCAGCTCTTCGTCAAACACTCACACCTCTCCATACAACCCGCCATATGATAGCAACCACCAAGACCACCAACATCTGGATCGTCGATGACCACGAAGTCTTCGCCAAACAGATCAACCGACTCATCGCTGCAGAACCAGACATGGAGTGCACTCAACACTTCTCGTCAGCCGGCGACCTTTTCGAAAAGCTTCAGTTCACTCGAGATTTCCCCGATCTTCTCCTCCTCGATCTCGGCCTCCCACGCCGCAGCGGCCTCGATATTCTGCCCGATATCCGCAAGATCATGCCCAACTCGAAAATCCTTGTGCTCACCGCCTCGGATGACCGCGAAAAGGTTTACCGTGCCATCTGCAACGGCGCCTCTGGGTACCTGCTCAAAACCGCAGATCCCGACGACATCATCCAGGGCATCCGCGATGTGATCGATGGGACTTCCGCTCTCAGCGGGCCAATCTCCAAAATGATCCTCGATGGCTTCTCCCGCTACGGTCCGGTCGAAGCAATCGAACCCCTAACCTCGCGCGAGGAAGATGTCCTCCACCACCTCGTGCGAGGACTCATCAAAAAGGAAATTGCCGACGAACTTTCAATTTCCCAACACACCGTCGACATGCACCTGCGTGCTGTCTACCGCAAACTCCATGTCCGTTCACAAACTGAAGCGGTGTCAAAAGCCCTAAGACAGGGCATCGTCTGAGGATTTGAAAAAATACAAAACCTTCCTTGCCTCTTATATGAGGATGACCTTTGACGGTCGAGGGGCGAACCATGCAGCCCGTGTAAAAAAAATCCCCCGACTCGAAACCGAGCCGGGGGTTTTGCATGAAACACGAACACCAATGAAAATCAGTTTTCCTCCGATTCTTCGCCGGCTTCGACCGAGATGGTGAGGATCGCAGCGACCTGCGGGTGCAGGCGGATGCTCACATCGCTCTTACCAGACTTCTTGATTGGTTTTTCGAGGTCGATGGCATGACGGTCGATGGCGATTCCGTTGGCCTCGAGCTCCTTGTGGATGTCGATGCTGGTAACGGATCCGAACGCCTTGCCCCCCTGGCCGGTGGACAGGGTGAATTTCGGGGAAAGCTTGGAAATTTTGGTCGCGATTTCCTGGATCACGATGAGTTCCTCGGCTTCGCGGCGGGCGCGGGCTGCTTTGAGAGCCTCGACATGGCGAAGGTTTGAACGGCTGGCTTCGTAAGCCTTACCTTGAGGGATCAGGAAGTTCCGGGCGTAGCCAGCGCGTACTTTGACGACGTCTGCTTCGGCACCAAGGCCTTCGATTTTTTCTTTGAGAATGACTTGTGCGTTGGCCATGAGGATCAGGTTGAGTGGGGGCGGAGGTTCTAGGCCCGAGGCCAAATGGTGTCAAGAAGAATGCGTAAAAAACCCGCCAAATCGGCCGAAAATCGGCATCGGGGCGGCCAAAATAAGGCAACTGGCCTTCACCAAGCACGCGTGGCATCCAGCCTAAGTGGGACTTCACTAAACGGCCCCGCGGACCTTCTCCACAATCGCCCTAAGGGTGTTGTCGGCTGCCTCGATGCGGTCGACAAAGCGCAGTTGATTGCGGGCGCGCTCGAGGTTGTGCCTATCATGCTGGGTTTTGAAGTAGATGTCGCCCTGCAGGTAGTCGGTCAGAAAGCGGATCCCGACCTCATAGGTCATGAGCTTGCCAGCGAACACGAGGTGGTCCCACTCAGCCGCGGTAAGGATGTCACCCGCCCCAGCGATGTACCCCTGAACGATTGCCTCAAAAACCAGCAGCGAGACATCAATC
>CAIVXP010000086.1 GCA_903909905.1 Akkermansiaceae bacterium | reverse complement strand
TCACGAGTCGCAGTCACGCCTGTGGGAAAATCATGTCGGACGCTCGCGCGAATTTTGGCAAAAGTGGTATCCGGTCGCGAAGGAAATTTTCCTGCAATTGAATGCTTTTCCGCTCGATGACTTTCTCCGCTTCATCCGCAGCGCCGCATTCTCGCCGATCCGCGTCGAAGCCGATGAAGCAACCTACGACCTGCACATTCTCCTGCGCTTCGACATCGAGCGCCGCATGCTCAATGGCAGCTTGAGCGTGAATGATGTGCCCGCGGTATGGAATGATGGCTTCCGTGAGTTGTTTGGATTCACGCCAAAAAACGACCGCGAGGGTTGTCTGCAGGACATCCATTGGTCGATGGGCGGACTCGGATATTTCCCAACCTACACGCTCGGCAACATTCACGCTGCAAGCCTTTTTGCCTGTGCAAAGAGTGATGCTAACATCGCAGCCGCCATCGCCGTGGCCGACTACGCCCCCTTGCTTGCATGGCTGCGCCAAAACATTCACGCTCACGGATCAACGCTCGATCCAAGCGATCTGATCCAACAAGCCACAGGCAAAAAACCCTCTTCCGAGGATTACATCAAGCACCTCACGCAACGCTACCTCTGACCTATGAGCCAAGGACTTTTCATCGTCATCGAAGGCATCGACGGCACCGGCAAGTCGACCCAATCCAAGCGCCTCGCCGAGTGGTTCCGTTCGCGTGGCCGCGAGGTGGTGTTGAGCCGCGAACCCACCGATGGACCATGGGGCAAAAAACTTCGTGAATCGGCGACCACCGGCAGGCTTTCGGCCGAGGAAGAACTCGAATGTTTTCTCAATGACCGCCGCGAGCATGTGGAAATGAGCATCAAACCCGCCTTGGCAGAGGGCAAGGTGGTGATCCTCGATCGCTATTATTTCTCCACGATGGCCTACCAAGGCGCACGCGGATTTGATCCAGCTGAGATCCGCCGCCGCAACGAGGCGTTCGCGCCACAGCCCGATCTTTTGCTCATTCTCGACTTGAGCGTCGAATCGGCACACGGCCGCATCGGAGCCCGTGGCGACACCGCCAACGAATTCGAACAA
Source organism: Akkermansiaceae bacterium (assembly GCA_903909905.1). GTDB lineage: Bacteria > Verrucomicrobiota > Verrucomicrobiia > Verrucomicrobiales > Akkermansiaceae > Luteolibacter. The sequence continues at coordinate 1,127 of CAIVXP010000086.1, read as the reverse complement.
CGCGATACGCTCACCCGTTGCCGGGAAATTTTCCTTTCACTCCGTGACGAGCCGTTTGCATGCGTGATCGATGCCGAACCGTCGCTCAACGAAGTCACCGCTGACATTCTCTCGGTGGTGACTGCGAAATTTCCCGATGCCTAAAACGCTAGGTTTCACGCATGCATGATCGGTGATTCACGCAGCGTTCGCGGGTTGCGAATGTTTGGGATCAGGTCGATGGTGAAGACTTATCGAACCACCAAACATTATGATCACATCGTCTCATCAAGATGCCCGCGCCGCCAATTTGCTTTCCCGCGTTAGCGAGGATGTTTCGCTCCTGCGCCAGGATATCGGCAACCTCGTTTCACATACTGCGCGTCAGACCGTGGCAGGCGGCGCACGCGAGTTCGCCGAAAATGCCAGAACGCGCGTCACCGCCGGCAGGGAATATTCCGCCGAGCAACTGCGCGCGCTGGGCGAACAAATCAAACAACACCCGGCCGCATGGCTTGGTGGTGCGGCAGCCGTCGGGCTCATCAGTGCCGGTGCCTACCTGCTCTTCCGCGGCGAAGGTGGCAGCGCACACTCGCAAGCATCATGAATCACCTCGCCCATTCCGGGCGCTCGGTCTCAAATTCCATTTTTTCACGCGTCCGCGGGTGTAGAAATGAAAGCTGCCACGAGTGAAGTTGCATCGCTGTGGCAGCAGCATCGAGCGTCTGCGTGTCGCCAAGCTCGCCATTCGCGAGATAGGCCGGATCGCCGAGCACCGGAAATCCGAGATGCCAGAGGTGAATTCGGATTTGATTCGTGCGACCGGTATTGAGCGTGGCTTCAAGCAATGAAGTGCCGTCGGCGCGGCGCTCCAATACGCGGAAATTCGTGCTCGATGGCAGACCTTCGATTTTATCGACTCGATGCGTGCCGAGTTGGTCAGGATCGGCAGAAATCGGCGCATCGCAGGAAAATAGATCTTGCGGCGGATGTCCTGCGACACCGACGAGATAGCGCTTCACCACCGTACCATCGATAAATTGACGCTGCAAAACCCGGCAGAAATGTCTCGTGCGGGCGAAAAGTACGATGCCCGTCGTATTGGAGTCGAGACGATGAACCGGACGCGGCACATGCGGCGCGCAGGC
>CAIVXP010000085.1 GCA_903909905.1 Akkermansiaceae bacterium | reverse complement strand
GTCCTCCACCGCCTCGTCGACGAAGGCCACACGGTCGCCGTCATCGAACACCACATGGCCGTCGCCGCCGAAGCCGACTGGATCATCGACCTCGGCCCCGAAGCCGGCGCCAACGGCGGCCAAATCATCGCCGAAGGCACCCCCGAACAAGTCGCCAAATCCAAGAGATCCCTTACGGCGAAGTTCTTGGAGAAGGAGTTGAGGGGGGGGGTAAGGTAAATGCTGAAACGCTGAAAGCAGAAAACGACGAAGGCTTGTAGGCAGTTTGGACAGGAGCCCGCGGTGTGAGTGTCGTGGCCCGCGGGGCCGAGCGCGTGAGTTAAAAAATGAAGAACTGGCAGCTTTTTCTGTCATCGACTTCCAAGTCTCCCGTCTCCTAAACGCTTGAAGCTTCGCATTTTCAGGTTATTTTTCGGCTATGGATAAGAAACCCCAAGCTCCTGAGGCTTTTGCGCATTATCCGTTGGCTCAGGCGATCCTTCGGGAGGGCCTTCTAATTCAAGATCGGTTTTCAGCCGAGCCCATCTACGCGAAAACCGGCAAAGGTTACTTAAAAAGCGTCGGCATCGACGAACTCGCGTCGATCAAGAAATCCGCCAAAAAACCCAAGTCATGAATTCGAGGCCATGGCTGGCGAATGTTCCATGGGAACTGGTGGTTTGGCAAAACGCTCAGCTTTGCAATTTCAAAAAAGCTCATCATGGTCCCACCTCGGACGGCTACGAAAGCTGCAAGCAATTTTGGGATTCTGCGCATCAAGGCATGATGGGCTTGCATGAAATGATCGAGACATGCCGCAAATGCCATCGCCTTGCACCCTTTACCAATTACAACGGCAACACCTTTGCAGCGATTGCCCGCTCACTGCTTGACACCTTGCAGCTTCCCGCTGAAACAGCGGCCGTCATCCGCAGCCTCGCAGGCCACATTGTCGCGGGCGTTGCCAGTGATGAGGAAACTGAGGCGTTTAGAGCATTTTGCTCAAATCTGTAGTCGGTGGTTGGGGATAGGTGTGGGAAATTTGCGGCTTTGCCGGATTTGAGAAATGAGCGGAATATTTTGTCCATGGCTGCGTTCTTGCTCAGTCGTGGATGTCTATCCACTCCATCGCAACGCCTTGCCGTGGCCAAAATCTTCTCGCTCCACCGGCTCCACATTTTCGCAAACTGCTCTAGAAAATTCAGCGACTCGCTCAACCTTGAATAAACGCGAAAGTAAGAGGCATATCAGCGCGTGACGCCGCGTTGGGATTCTTCGATGAAGTGGATGAGGTGGGCGACTTGTGGAGTATCGCCGTCGTGGGTGGCTTTGAGCGAGCTGATGGATTGGGCGAGGTTGCCGTCCTTTTTGAGGAAGAGTTTTTTGTACGCTGCCTTGAGTGATTTGATGTCGTCTTCCGAGAAGCCGCGGCGTTGAAGGCCGACCATGTTGAGGCCGCGGGTGGAGGTGGGGTTGCCATCGACGATCATGAATGGCGGGACGTCTTGAACGACCTTTGAGCATCCGCCGATGATCGAGTGTTTGCCGATTCGGCAGAATTGGTGAACGGCGGCGAAGCCGGAAATGATCGCGTGATCCTCGACGGTGACGTGGCCGGCGAGGCCGACGGTGTTGGAGAGGATGATGTGATCGCCGAGTTGGCAGTCGTGGGCGATGTGCGAATAGCAAAGGATCAGGTTGTGCGAGCCGATGCGGGTGGGCGTGTGGTCGTGGGTGCCACGGTGCACGGTGCTGTTTTCGCGGAACTGGTTGAAGTCGCCGACTTCGAGCAGGGTTGGTTCGCCTTGATACTTGAGGTCCTGGGTTTTGCCGCCGATGGCAGAAAAAGGGTAGAACTCGTTGCCGCGACCGAATTTCGACGGGCCTTCGAGCACGACATGCGAATGCAGCACGCAGTCGTCACCAAGCACGACATGGTCGCCGATGACGCAATACGGGCCGACGCGGACATTGGCACCCAGTGTGGCAAGCGGCGAAACAATGGCGGTGGGATGAATCACGGTGCGCATTTCCGCCGATCGTGGGCGTGCTGACGAGATTTTTTTGGTCTCATGGGCCGGCGCTGTACGGCATCAGCCGTCTTTCAACACGACCTCCCGCCATTCATGGCGGCGATGGTAGTTGAGTTCGCGGTGGGCCGAGGTCGATGAGAGGACATCGGGTCTGCCTTCGGGGCCTGCGTCGTAGCGGCTGAAAGATAGCTCGAAGGATTGGCCTGCGGCGAGCGATTGGCCGTCGGGCAAAATGTTTGAAGGAATGCGCGCCAGCACCTGCCATTGGTTCAAGTCCGTGGATTTTTGCACCCACGAATCGAATGCCGAGGGCGGTCGGCGGAACTCATCGAGCGTGGATTGTCCGCTGCGGATTTTTTCCATGCCCTCGGCGGTCAAATGCAGGTGAAGCCGATGATTGTGGGGAGTGACATGCAGCTCGAGGTAGCTTGGCGAGCCGCTGCGGGCGATGAAGATTTCGAACACATCGCCGAGCGTCCACATGTCTTGGCTGTGATCGGTGCTGCGCGAGGTGATGAAATCGTCGGGCAAATCAGCGAGCACCCATAGCGCATTTGGCTCCCAGCCGAAGCGCACTGTGGCCGCGCGCAAATTTTCATCGGGCTTGGCAAGCCAGGCCTGGCGCATGATCCATGGATCGCACTTGAGTCGCTGTGCGGCGGCGGCGAAGTTGCCATGCCTCATCGTGGAAACTTGTGGTGCGGGGAACGGTGTCATGTTCGGGCGGTGGCGAAGGATTGATGTACACGCGAGCAATCACGGCCGGGTCATTTATTCTGTGACCGGCAGGGCGCGCGGTGCTGGCGGATCCTGCTCGACTGGGAGGGCGCGTTCCGGTTTCACCTCGACAGCCTTTGGCGGTGGAGAATCCACCACGACCGCGGCTTTTTGTGGCTGGATGGTGAGCTGTTCCTTTGTCGGCGGCGACGGGCGCATGCGGATTTCAACTCGGCGGTTGATGCCTTGCTCATCGCGGCTGCCGCTGGTGACGATCGGTTCGTAGCGACCAAATCCGCGGGTGCTGATTTTTGAAGCGTCCATGCGCAACGACTCGACGAGATAGCGTTTCACGGCTGCGGCACGGCGCACCGAGAGGTCGAGGTTGAAGTCATCGCCGCCCTCAAGGTCGGTGTGCCCTTCGATCCAGCAGAAAAGGTTCGGATTGCGATCCATGAGCAGCGCGAGCTTCATGAGCCCGACCTTCGCGCTTTCGCGCAGCTCGGCGCTGTTGAACTCGAAGAGCAAATCGCTTGGCAGCATGGTCTTCTTCGACACCAAGGCATTGGCGGGCAGGCCGAGAAGATCATCGAGCGAAGCGGTATCATTGAGTGTGCCTTGTTCGGCTTTGCCGCCTGCGCCGCGGCGGATCATCTCATCGGTCAGTTTGCCGACATTGTCGTCATCCACTTGTGCGGCGCCCGGGTCGATAGTGAGCTGGCCGACTTCAGCCGGCTTGAGTTGTTCCGGCTGGCGGCCGAGCTCGGGCAGGTCGGAATCAATTTCGAATCCTGAGGTAACTTCGGTAATTTCCGCGCCAGGTTCGCCTTTTGCGACCGGGTTTTCCATGCGCAGCGCGAATTCGGCCTCGCGCACATCGGGCTTCATTTCGATTTCCTTGTCCTTGGGCAGAGCTGCCAGCAAGTCGACTTCTTCGAGCAAGGCGGCGGCATTGGTCGGTGGCTTGACGCTTTCGTCGGGCGGTGGGGCAGGCGGGTATTCGACGGGTGCCGCGTCCATGGGGCGAATGGCCACCGGCTTGGTGAGGAGCTCGGTGGCCTGTTCGAAATGAAGGGCGATCTTCATGCGGTTGAGCGCGACGAACACGCCGATGTGGAGCAGGAGTGAGCCGAGCATGGCCAGCGCCGCCCACCAGCCAAGCCGACTGGAAGCGGGGGGATGGTATGAGCTGCCATGCGCGCCGCTCCATGAAAAGCCATTCGCCATGGCTCGAATATACGCGCGTCAAAGGTGCTGGCAATCACCGTCGCACAGGTTTATATTGGGTCTTGGCATTTCGCCTGCTGGATAAAAACACGAATAAACAACCCAAAATCATGGCCGCAAAAAAAATCGCAAAGAAGACCGCCAAACCGGAAACCAAGTCGGTAGCAAAGAAGGCGGCAGCCAAGGCTCCGGTAAAAAAAACCGCCAAGAAGGAGGCGAAAAAAGCCGTGAAGAAGCCCACTGAAAAACCGGCAAAACAAGGCGCGGCCAAAAAATCTGCACCTGCCGGCGTCGCGCGCCCAAGCAATGATGTCATCGCCCGTGCGGCTTATTTGAATTACCGCCGACGTGTGGAGCAGGGGCTGCCGGGAGACTCGCGCGCCGACTGGCTCGAAGCCGAGTGCCAACTGGCGGGCGGTGTACAGGATTAGAACAAGCTGTTCTGCGACTTTTCCGTCACGCCACTTCCGGCTTGGAGCTCGCGTGATTCGTCACCACACTGGGCGGCGTGAAATCCTGTTCGTCACTTGGCATTGGTTTGGCTGGATTCGGAACTGTCGGTTCCGGCGTGTGGAATGTGCTCGAGCGCAATGGTGAGCTCATCACGGGCCGCACCGGCGGCGGCGTGCGTTTGCACATTGCCAAGATCCTTGTGCGCAATACCGCCAAGGCACGCGCCACCATCGGCGAGGTGCCGGCGGAAATTTTTACCACCGACTGGCGTAAGTTGGTGGAGGATCCGGCGGTCGATATCATCGTCGAGCTGATTGGTGGCACGACCGACGCCTTCGAGATCGTCGCCGCTGCGCTGCGCGCAAAAAAACCGGTGGTCACCGGCAATAAGGCCTTGCTCGCCGAGCGTGGCATCGAGCTTTTCGCGTTGTCAAAAGAACACGACACGCCGATTCATTTTGAAGCCGCGGTTGCGGGCGGCATTCCGATCATCCGCACGGTGCAGGACTCGTTCATCGGCAATCGCATCCTTTCGTTTTCCGGGATCATCAACGGCACCTCGAATTACATTCTCGGTCGCATGACCGATGCCGGTCTCACCTTCGAGGCGGCACTCGCCGAAGCCCAAGCGCTCGGATATGCCGAAGCCGATCCCGAGCTCGACGTGAATGGCTGGGATGCCGCGCACAAGGCAATCCTGCTGGCGACGCTGGCCTACGGATTTCCAATCGATCCCGCCACGATCCACGTCTCGGGCATCGAGCAGGTGCGGCCCAACGACATTCATTTCGCCACCAGCCTCGGCTATGTGGTGAAGCTT
>CAIVXP010000084.1 GCA_903909905.1 Akkermansiaceae bacterium | reverse complement strand
GATCGGTCACCGGACCGGGAAGCGGATCGGCGAGATCGAAAAGCGCCGGATCCTCGATCGTGCAAAAGTATGGCGTGAGGAAAAGTTCCTGCGTAATGACGATGTTCGCACCATCGGCCGCGGCCTGGCGGATGAGCTTCTCATGATGATCGAAGGACTCGGCCTTCGAGGCGAAGGTTTTCGATTGAAGCAGGGCGATGCGTGGCATGGGGTGGGAGAGGGGGCTTCGATTTTTTCTACAGAAGATTATCGGTTGTTGGTGGCTTGCTCCGTTGTCGGGTGAATATGGTTTGATAGGCGTGACCTCAATCGATTGAGTCGATCATGCGAAATGCTTCCCAACGATCCAAGCATTGCGGAAGCAGGAATGGTCGCAATCATTCCAAGTCGGATCAGCGATGGAACTTTAAGCCCGCTGTCGTGATAGTCATCATCGGAATCGCTGATGATTTCGTCAAACCCCTCGCATATGTGATGGAGCCTTGAACTCAATGCGCAAACCAGAGGATCAGAGAATGGCGGAGTTTGACAGAGGATCAAAACAGGTCGAGTTTTAAGCTGGCCGTCAGCCTGCTGAATTTGTGCCAGCGCGATGTTTCCTGGCTTCATCGCTTGAGGTCGGCGGCGGTGTATTCGACTTCTTCGTCCGAATAAGCCGTGGCGAGACTGTTGGCGGCAAGCTGGAGAAACTCTTCGCGATCTTCGTTGGATCCATCAAGAACCGTCACGAGCAAGCGAGCGTTCAGCGGCAGCGCGACTTTCTCGTCCAGCAAGACCTGGGTGCCATCGAAATGGGCTGGTATGCTCATGAGCGGCATGGGATCAAAATAAGGCATTCACACGGCGGGTCAATCTCTGACTGCATGCGTGGGGTTGATGACTAGTACTGCGTTACTTCGGCAAAATTTTCACCTCCAACGCGTTGGCGCTTGGGAGGTGTTTTTTGGCGAGGGCGTTGATTTCCTCGAGGGTGATCGAGCGGTAGTCGGCGTCGCGGTTGCGGGCGAGATCGAGGCGCATCGGGTCTGCTTGGGACTGGCTCATGACGGTGTTGAGCCAGTAATTGTTGTCGCGCAGGGATTTCTCGAGAATACCGAGGACGGGTTTGAGAGCGCGGTCGAGTTCGTCGGCGGTGGCACCATTTTTCGAGAGATCGTCGGCGATCGTGCTCATGGTTTCGAGAAGGCGGTCGAGGTCTTCCGGTTTACCAACGCTCTGGGCAACGATGTAGCCCATGTCGTCGAGCGCGTCGGATCCATCGGCTCCAGCGTTTGGTCCGTACGATGCGCCAAGTTTTTCGCGGATCTCTTCGCGCAAGCGGTCGCCGAGGATCGATGCGAGGATGTTGAGTCGGCGGAACTCGGGTTGATTCCCGCGCAGGCCTTTGGTTTTCCAGATCGCGATCGCGATCGCTTGCGGGATTTTGGTGTCGTAGGTGAAGGTCTTGTTGGCAGGTGCTTTGGGGAAATTGATCTCGCGAAGCTCGTCGATGTCATCGGGCAAGGATCCGCGTCGTGGCAGCGCGCCAAAAGTATTGAGCAATTCGGGAATGATTTCTTCCTCTTTGAAATCGCCGATGATGCTGAGTTCGATCGGGCCTTTCGAAAGTTCGCGGCTAAGCCATTTTTTTGCGTCGCGTATCGTGTAGGATGCGAGCTTCTTTTCGCTAGCGACGCCGAAGCGCGAATCGTTGCCGTGCAACCATGCCGTCATTTGCATTTCCGGTCCGGCCGGGGTGTGCTTGATCTGCTGTTGCAGCATCGGGATGCCTTTGCGGAACTGCCACAAGGCCTCTTCACGGTAGCCGGGGTCGGTGATCGAGGCACACATCAGTTGCAGCTGAGTCGCTAAATCCGCGGGTGTGGTCGCGCCGCTGATTGTGATCGCGTCTTCGGCGATGGCGAGGGTCGAGTCGATATTTCTTCCGGCAAGGATTTGGCGCAGTTCGTCGTTCGAATACTTGCCGAGGCCGCCGCCTTCGAAGATTGATTGGGCAAACGAATCGAGCATCGGCATCGAGCGTGGCTGACCCAGCTTGCCTGTGCCGATGCGTGCCAGTAGGCGGATTTTTCCTTGTTCAAAATCGCTGCGCTTGAGGTTGATGCGGACTTTGTTGGAAAGCACCAACTGCGTGATGCCGAGATCGGGCACTTCCTTTTGCGAATCGATTTTTCCGGGCGTTCCAATATCGGCGTAATCAAAAATTCGGATCGCGCGTGAGACTGGTGCTTCGACTGTCACGCCCTTCGAGGCGTTGAAAATTTTCGCGAGGTCCGCCTCCGCATTCGGCGGTGGTTCCTTGGTGGTGAGGATCAGGTGATGACCCGTCGACTGCCAAAATTTGCGAAATGCCTCATGGCAGGCCGCGGTGTTGATCGCATCGAGCCCGCGTTGGGCGATGGCGAGATCGGTCTCGGGATCGGAGAACACCGAGTGGTCGTTGATCGTGCGGGCGAGCACGGTGGCGATGCCTTCGGATTTGCGGGTGGCCTTCTGTTTCACCTGCTGTTCGTAGCGGTTGATCAGATTTGATTTCGCTTCGGAGAGTTCGGATTCGGAAAATCCGTGTTCGGTCGCGCGGCGGAATTCGCGCTCGAGAATCGGCACCACTTCGCGCCAGCGGTCGTCGGCAGCAGTGATGTCGATCGATCCGAACTCGATGTGGTTGAAGAGGATTTCATCCAGTGCCGAGCCTTCGGCGATCGGTGAATTTTTTTCCTTTGAGAGTCGCTCGAAGCGGCGGCCGATGATCGCATGCGCGATGTCGAGCGGCATTTTTTCGATGCGGTGGGCGGCGGTGTCGGGCTTGTCCTTGTAGTCGCGCACAAGCGTGAGCGAAACTTCGGTGGCATCGACTTCCTTGTCGCTGAAGACCGAGGTCTTGAGACCTTCGAAGGGCTTGATGCTTCCAAGCTCGGGTTCGGCCCCGGGATTTTTCGGGTTTTGCATCGATGCGAATGCCGACTCGATGCGGCTGCGAATTTCATCCGGTTTCACATCGCCGGCGACCACAAAGGTCATGCGGTTGGGCGTGTAGTAGCGCGTGTAGAGGTCGGCAAAACTCTCGCGCGGGGCCTTGCGGATGATTTCCTCTTCACCGATTGGGAAACGCCGCGTGGCGAGTGAATCGGGCAGCACTTTGGAAAACTGCTGTTGCATCAAGCGGTAGCCGACCGAATCGCGGCTCACTTTTTCCGAAAGGATCACTCCGCGTTCCTTGTCGATTTCCGCCGAATCGAGCAACGCGCCATCGCCGAAGTC
>CAIVXP010000083.1 GCA_903909905.1 Akkermansiaceae bacterium | reverse complement strand
GGCCATTCGCTTCTGCCTGGCCACGAAGTGCAGCAGGCCCTCAAAGTCCATCTTCTGCATCGGTTGCGGGGTCGCCCCGTCCAGTTGCCGGGCGACGTAATACCACTTCGCGTGGGCGTCGATCCCGAGCTTGATTGATTCGTAGGATTCGGTATTGGTGATTTTGTAATTTTTCATGACAGTTATCAGGTTGGCGGTTTCCACCCCCGCCTGACAACCTCATGTCATCTAGCATTTAAGGTCCATGTGGTCAGCATCGCCCCGCTGCTCGGCGAGGCAATCCGCCGCATCCACGGCGGGCAGTCGATCACCACGCTATTTTCGCTCTGAAATACCCTTACCAATGGATTTTTCCCGTTCCGGCCGAACAATTTTTTGACAAGCGACCCGCGGGCCGCTAAACCATCCGCCCCGCGCCTCGGGATGCCAACCAATCCGGCACCCGGCGCCAACCTCAACGACTTATCTTCGTCATGGCCAAAAAGACACTCCTCAAAGCCGCAACTCGCGCCCGCACCGGCTCCGGCCGCCTCAATCAAATGCGCCGCGAAGGCTGGCTTCCATCCGTGATGTATGGTCGCGGCACCGAAAACAGCAATCTTAAGGTCGATGCCAAGGCATTCGCCGAAGTGATCAACCACAGCAGCTCGGAAAACATCATCGTCAACCTCGAGATCGAAGGCCAACCCGCCCGCCTCGCATTCCTCCAAGCGATCCAACACGATCCGATTTCCGGCGCCGCCGTCCATGCCGACTTCCTCGCCATCGACGAGAAAACCGAAATCACCGCCCACATCCCTGCCCACCTCAATGGCGAGTCCCCGGGCGTGAAACTCGGCGGCGTGATCGAGCAATACATCCACGCGATCGAAATCACCTGCCTTCCCGACGATCTCCCCGAAACGATCGAGGTCGACATCAGCGGCCTCGCCCTCGGCGACTCCCTGCACCTCGGTGACATCAAGTACCCGCAAGGCGTGCGCCCAACCCACGCTGCCGAAGTCGTGGTCGTGCACATCGGCAAACCTGGTGCTGGCGTCGAAGAGGCAGCCGCACCTGCCGCCGAAGCAGCCAAGGCCTGATTCGGTTTTCATCCAATCACTCAACGCCCGGACCGTGCAAACGCTCCGGGCGTTTTTTTGCCTGCGCAAAAGTCCGATCCTGCTGCAAGTTGAGTTCGCCGCAAGTCAGCCAACAAATTTCCGTCCCGCAATGCCCAACCCTCAAGATCATCCACGCAGCACCATCGCCGCCATCGCGACGGCGGCGGGCACGGGTGCAGTTTCGATGATCCGCATTTCCGGGCCCGCGGCGCTTGAGATCGCCGACATGGCCGGCGATGGCAAAGCCTCGACGCAAGCCGACCGCTTCGCGCGGCATTGCAAAATCATCGGTGCCGATGGCACTGTGATCGATGATGGCCTGCTCACGGTCTTTCGTGCGCCGCGAAGTTTCACCGGCGAAACCTGCGTCGAGTTCACCGGTCACGGTGGCATCCTTGTGACGAGGGAAGTGCTCGGCCGCTTTCTCGATTGCGGCGCGGTGATGGCCTCGCCCGGCGAATTCACCCAGCGCGCATTTCTCAACGGCAAGCTCGACCTCACTCAAGCCGAGGGCGTGATGGATCTGATATCGGCCCAAACGCGGCTCTCCTTGCGCGCTGCGCGGAACCAACTCGAAGGACGCCTCGGCCGCAAGACCACCGAAGCGCGCGACGCACTGCTCGAAACACTCGCGCACCTCGAAGCATGGATCGACTTTCCTGAAGAAGACATCGACCCAAAATCCGGCGCCGCGCTGCGCGCAAAAATTTGCGGCGTGCTCGCCGATGTCGATGCCCTACTCGCAACCGCCGATCAAGGACGCATCCTGCGCGAAGGAGCCCGCACTGTGATCTTCGGCGAACCAAATGTCGGAAAATCCAGCCTGCTCAACCACCTGCTCGGCTTCGAACGCGCGATCGTAAGCGACATCGCCGGCACCACCCGCGACACGATCGAGGAAACGATCAACCTCGATGGCATCCCCCTGCGCCTCGTCGATACCGCCGGCGTGCGCGAGTCGGCCGACCACATCGAGGCTCAAGGCATCGAACGCACGCTCAAGCAAATTGAATCCGCTGATCTCGTCATCGAAGTCGCCGACGCCAACAAGCCGCAACCCGCAACACATCCACACGCGGACACCACCGCCAAACGCATCCTTGTGCTGAACAAATCCGACCTCGGCGAACATCCGTCTTGGCACGGCGTCGATGCGATCCGCCTCTCATGCCTGCAAAGCTGCGGCTTCGACAAACTTTCCCACGCGATCCGTGAAGCACTGCATGTCGGCGATGCCTCATGGGGGGACGAATCGGTCGCGATCAACGCGCGACATCAAGCGAGCCTCGCAGTCGCACGCAATGAACTCCGCGCCGCGCTCGAAATTCTCGGCGATCCACAAAGCGGACCCGAGCTGGCGGCGATCAATCTCCGCGCCGCACTCGATGCCCTCGGCGAAATCCCCGGTCGCGTCGATACCGAGGACTTACTCGGCGTGATCTTCAGCAGCTTTTGCATCGGCAAGTAAGCGGCCCGGCTTATGCCAAAAATCCCGTGAGCGGACTCGTCGCACTGGCGTGATCGAGCGCTTCGGGCAAACCGATTTCATAAGCCTCCCTGCCCGCCTCCACCGCCATGCGAAAGGCCTTCGCCATGCGCAGCGGATCGGCGGCGATCGCCACTGCGGTATTCACCAGCACGGCATCCGCGCCCATCTCCATCGCTTCCGCCGCATGGCTTGGCGCACCAATGCCAGCATCGATCACCACCGGCACAGTCGCCTGCTCGATGATGATGCGAATCTGATCGCGCGTTGCGAGACCGCGGTTGCTGCCGATCGGCGCACCCAAGGGCATGACGGTTGCCGTACCCACTTCCTGCAAACGCTTAGCGAGCACCGGATCGGCATTGATGTAAGGCAAAACGACAAACCCTTCCTTCACCAGCACCTCAGCGGCCTTGAGCGTTTCGATCGGATCGGGCAGCAGATAGGTCGGATCGGGATGAATCTCGAGTTTCACCCACTTCGGCAATCCGGCCGCCGCCGCAAGTCGCGCGAGACGCACCGCTTCTTCGGCATTCATCGCGCCGCTGGTGTTGGGGAGCAGCAGGTATTTTTCAGGATCAATGAAGTCGAGAATGTTGGCATAAGGATCGCTCTTGCCCGTGAGATCAGCGCGCCGCAAGGCCACCGTCACAATCTCGGCACCACTCTCGTGCAAGGAATCGCGCATGGCTTCGTTGGAAGGAAATTTTCCGGTGCCCAGAAACAAGCGGGAGCGGATTTCACGGCCGGCGATGATGAGTGGTGACATGGTATCCTGACGGAAAAATTACAGATCGAAATTGCCGAGCCAGTGTTCAAATGACTCGTGGTCGCGCAAGTCGTACTGCCAACAATGCAAGCCGTGCGCCCTGCCAGCAGCGATGTTCTCCGGAAGGTCGTCGATGTAAAGCGTGGACCCGGGATCAAGCCGGTGCGCATCAAACGCGTGCTTGTAAATTTCCGCATGTGGCTTGATGGCTCCCACTTCATAGGACAGCACCGCGCCATCAAAGAGCGAGAATTCGGGGTAATTTTCAAAGATCCACGGGCAGTGGATCGAGTTGATGTTGGAAAACAAAATCAAACGATGCCCCTTCGCCGAAAGCTCGCGCACGCATTGCCACATCGGCTCATTCGGCGTAAAGATGCTGCGCCACGCGTCGCGAAACTGATCGGCACTCGCGCCGCTGCCCATCACGCCGAGTGCCCATTCGATGTAGGCATCGGCCTCGATCTTGCCCGCCTCAAAGTCGTCTTTGCGCTCAAGCAAGCTCTCAAGCCGTGCTCGCGGATCCACACAATCCGCCGGCAAGAGCCGCGACAGCGAGGACTCGAAATCGAAGTCCAAAAGCACGCGGCCGATGTCATACAAAAAATTCATGATTCAAGAATGAGTTTTGCTCCGGCAATCGCGCCGGAATTTTTGCCATGCGCCGCAAGCGCGTTCTTCATCTCGCGCCATGCCGCCGCATCATGCGCCAGCAACGCTACCACCCGATGCTGCAAGTCCTCCGGCTTCGAAGCCAAGGCCCCGCCACCAATGAGCTCAAGCAAACGCAAATTCCCCTCCTCCTGCCCCGGCACCAAATGATGAATCAACATCGGGCAACGCGCGGCAATCGCCTCATGCACGGTCGCCCCACCGGCCTTGCCCACAACGACATGATGGCGGTTGAGCAACTGCGGCACCTTGCGCGTCCATCCGATCAACCTCACCCTGCCGGGATAGGCCACCTTGAGCTCATGCGCCGCGGCATGCAGCCGCCGCACATTGCGACCCATCACAACCGTCAACCTCACCACCGGCGAAGCATCAAGCATCGCACGCGCGTGACCCCGCATGCAGGCGACATCGGATGTCGGGAAATACAAAATCCGAAACGGATCACAGGCATCGTCCGCCGCCACCGGTTGCAGCTTCGCGAAATCCGGATGCACGGCAAAACCGGTTTCATGAACCCGCTCCGCAGGCAGGCCCTTCGCGATCAACACATCGCGCGTCGCGGAATCCGTCACCAACCACCCCTGCGCCGGCGCACCAAGCCACGTGGCGTTGATCTCGATCGAATCGGTGATCGCGACAAAAACCGGCGGAAAACCCGGTTTTTCCTCCGCCATCTTGGCCAAAAAGTACGGGTAAAGCGGATAAGTGCTCACCACCACCTGCGGGTGAAATTCCTCCACCGCCGCACGCGTCGCATGTTCCGGCCCGCGCAAAAACAGCGGCGTGTCGCCACCAAAATCGCAGCGCTCGGCCGAGCGGTAGATCCACAACCACACGCGCGGCAAATGCGTAGTCACCAATCGATAAGCATGCCCCAGCATCCGAGTCAGCCGGGGCGCGCCAACCAGGCAGGGATCGGCAACCTTCGTCTCCGCGCCTGCCGCTTCGAGCGCCAAGGCCAGATTGCGCGCCGCGCTG
>CAIVXP010000082.1 GCA_903909905.1 Akkermansiaceae bacterium | reverse complement strand
CGCGCAGCCATTCCTTGGAAATTTCCTGCAGCGGTATGCCGTCGATGAGGATGCGGCCGTTGCTGGGTTCGTAGAAACGGGTGAGGAGGTTGAGCACGGTGGATTTCCCCGCGCCAGTGGCACCGACGAGGGCGATGGTTTCGCCGGGCAGGGCTTCGAGCGTGAGGCCTTCGATCGCCGGTGCGTTTTCCGCGTAGTGGAAGGCGACATGTTCGAAGCGCACATGGCCGCGGATCGATTCCGGGCGCAAGCCTTCGGTGAGGTGGCTTTCGTCGGGTGTGTCGATGATGCCGAAGATGCGTTTGGCCGCGACCACCCCGCGAATGAAGGTTTGCGAAAGTGTGTTGATGCGCGAAATCGGATCGAAGAGAAAACCCCATGCGACAAGGAAGGAAATGACCGTGCCCGCGGAAATTTTTCCCGCAAGGGCCCACCAGGTGCCGAAGCCAACCATGAGGATGATGCCGGATTCGGCGATGAACGAAACGCTCGGCCACACGACTGCTTGGCCGCGCATCACATCCATGTGTTTTTCGCCGATCCGGCGCGAGGCTTTGTCGAAATTTTCCAAGGCCTTCGGCTCGACCGTGTAGGACTTGATGAGTCGGATGCCAGCAAGGTTGTCGTGGAGGATCGCGTGGAGTGCGGATGAGGCCTCCGACGAGGCGCGCCACATCGGTTCCGATCGTCGTGCCCACCAACTGGTGATGAGGCCGATGAAGGGCAGCGGTGCGAGCGTCACCAGCGTGAGCTGCCACGAGTGGTGGAGCATGAAGCCGATGACGATCAGAAATTGCAGCACCGAGGCGATGGCCTGATCGACCCCTTCGATCATCACGCGATCCATCGTCGGCACATCATCGGCGACGCGGGACATGATTTCGCCGGACGAGTTTGAATCGAACCACTTCACCGGCAGGCGTTGGAGTTTGTCGTAGAGTTCGACGCGTACGAGATGGGTGAGCTTCAGTTCGAGCGCGTTGTTGACGAGCGTGCGGAGCGAAAAAAGCAACTGGCGGGCAAAGATCGCGGCGATGCCGGTGGCGGCGGTGGAAACAATGAGATCGGGTCGGTTTTTGGCTAGGATCACATCGATGAAGCGCATCGTCACGCCCGGCAGCACCAGCACGAGCGAGGTGCAAAGGATGGCCATCGTGAGCGATAGCGAACTGAGCAGGGGAAAGCGGAAGGTGTGGCGAATGAGCCGGAGGAGGGTGGGCATCTGCCATGATTGGACCGCGCATCCTGTGGCGTGGGAAGGCAAAAAGCGGGCAGGGGACCGGGCTTGATTGTGCTTGCGGCCGCAGGCGATTGCCGGATGGTGGGCGGGCGATGTCGTGCTTCTACCTGCTCGGGCTGCTGGCTGCTTTTTGCATTGGCTTGTCGAAGGCAGGCTTCAGCGGCATTTCGCTCGTGTCGGTTGCCTTGATGGCCGAGTTGTATGGCCCGCGTGAGTCGGTGGGCTTGGCATTGCCTTTGTTGATCGCTGCCGATTTGCTCGCGTATCCGGCCTTTGCCAAGCATGGCTCGTGGCGGCCAGTGTGGCGCTTGCTTGCGCCGGCGCTCGTAGGTCTTGCGCTTGGTTGGTGGGTGCTTGGCTGGATCCCCGATGACATGGCGCGGCGCGTCATCGGCGGCTGCGTGTTGGCGATGGTGGTGGTGCAACTGACAAGACGCTTCAAGGGTCAGTTTTTTGATCGCGCGCTCGAATCAAAATGGTTCGGCGCCAGCGTCGGAATCACCGGTGGTCTCGCCACGATGCTTGCCAACGCCGCTGGCCCGGTGATCCAGCTCTACCTTGCGGCAAGAAACATCCCAAAGATGGAACTCATTGGCATCGGTGCACGGTTTTTTCTGCTCATCAACCTCATTAAGGTTCCGCTCAATGCACGCCTCGCATTGATCAATGGCGAAAGCCTCATGGAAAACCTGCGGCTGATGCCTGGCGTGTTGATCGGTGTGTTTGGTGGCCGTTGGTTGATCCGCCATGTGCCGCAAGCAGCCTTCGAATGGATGATCACCGGCTTTGCGCTGCTGGCAGGACTGAGGCTGCTGATGCAGTGAATAGAGGGGTTTCAAGGTTCAAGTGTTCAGTTGCAAGAGAAGAAAATGAAGAAGCTGCTTCTTCATAGGCAGGGAACTTTGTCCCAAAGGTCCGCGCAAAAGAGTCGCGGCTCCCTCCGTCTTCTCTTGAAACTGAACACTTGAAACTTAAATCTACCTTAACGCTCTTGCTTGAGTGCTTGGAATGCCTGCCAGGCGAAGAGGCCCATGAAGATTGGCAGGATGAAGCTTCCGGTTTTCATGAAATAGCCGCCAGCGATGAGGACTGAGCAAACGATGGTGGTCCAGAGCGTGATCTTCACCCGTTTGGGTCCGAGGATCGCGTGCAGCATTTGGCCGCCATCGAGCGGCAGGATGGGCAGCAGGTTGAGTAAGGCCCAGATGAAGCTGATGCTCATGAGGGTGAAGAAAAAATAACTGGCGTGCGGTTTGAGGTCGGTGAGGTGCGGGAGGGCGTACCACACCGCGAGGCCGAGGCCGATTTGCAACAAGGGTCCTGCGGCGGTGACGACGAATGCTTGGGGACGGCTCAGATGCACGCCGCTGTGTTGGGCGAGGCCGCCGAAGGCTTGGAGCACGATCGAGCTGTGGGCACCAAATTTCCGCGCCGTGAGCGCGTGGCCCAACTCATGGACAAGGATCGATATAAAGCCTGCCAGCACAAACAGCAGGGTTTGCAGAATCGCCGAGGCCGAGTCGGCCCCCAGCGCGCCACCGATCAGAACCAGAGTGACCCAGAAAAAGGGCTGAACCTCCACCGGAATGCCAAAAATCGAAAATCGAACCATGCACGCCCCTCATACGGTCAGAAGCGAGGCATTGCAAGGTATTGACGCATCGGGGTGGATTCGTTAGACCGCCCATCCGCAAACCCACTGATTCATGGCTTTTTTCGTGAAAAACCTCCGACCGATTTCCGCCCTGCCGCTGCTCAGGCGCTCTGCCGTACGGCTTGCGATGCTTGCGGGCGCGGTGGTTCTTTCATCCTGCGGAGTGGGGGGCGTGAAGCCTGTTCAGGCTCCACCCGAGCCGGTGCTTTACGGCTGGCATGACGATGGAGGACCGGGAAAAGTGACGGTACGCATCAGCCTGCCCGACCAGATCGCAGAGTACCATCGCGGTGGTCGGCCGATCGGGTGGTCGTATGTCGCGACCGGCAAAGAAGGGCACGGCACCAGCGCCGGCACCTACCGCATCATGGAAAAAATCGAAGACAAGTACTCGAACAAGTACGGCTGGATCGAGGACGAGTTGGGCAATGTCGTCGATGGCGATGCAAAGGTCGGCGACCGCGTGCCCAAGGGTATGAAGTATGTGCCGGCACCCATGCCGTTTTGGATGAGACTCACCTCATATGGCATCGGCATGCATGGCGGGCTGATCCCCGAACCCGGCAAGCCCGCCTCGCACGGTTGCATCCGTTTGCCGAAAGATTTTGTGCCGCTCGTCTTCGATGTCGTCGATGTGGGGACACCGGTGACCATCACCCACGCGCCCAGCCGACATGGGCCGGTTTCACCGCCCGTCGGCGCGCAACTCGCCGCAAGTGGTGGCGCCACTCCGCTCGGCTCGCCTTCCCTGCCGTCCACGGCGCCGATGCCATAGTGGGCCCGCAGGGATTTGAACCCTGGACCAAGGGATTATGAGTCCCCTGCTCTAACCGCTGAGCTACAGGCCCGTGTCTTGCGACAGGACGAAACCTGTACCGACGGGAGCAGGCGTGAGCAAGAGGAAAGAAAGGGGAGGGTTATTGGTTGTTTGTGATTGGTTATTGGGGAAGAAAAAGAAGTAGCGACTTCCTCTTTGACCCAAAATCCACGATCTACCATCATTCATTTTCGCGTTCATTCGTGTTCATTCGGGATTTAACATTTTCTGAAAGAGTCGGCGCCGCGAGGCCGCATCGCCCTACCGGGGTGGACCTTTGGGACAAAGGTCCCTGCCTATGAAGAATCGGCTTCTTCATTTTCTTCCCCGATGACCAATGACTATTGACCCATGACCTTCTTCACCTTCTCCCATGCGGCTTCCATTTGCTCGCTTGTCGCGGCTTCGAGGGTGAGGCCTTGGTGTTTGAGGTGTTGTTCCATGGCGGCGAAGCGGTGTTCGAACTTCGCGTTGGCGTTGGCCATGATGAGTTCGGGGTCGGTGTTGCGGAAGCGGGCGAGGTTGACGACGGAGAAGAGCAGGTCGCCAAGTTCTTCGTCGATGTGTGTGGTGTTGCCGTGCGAGTGGGCGGATTCAAGTTCGGCGAGTTCTTCGCGGATTTTGGCGATGATGCCATGTTCATCGGGCCAGTCGAAGCCGACTTTGGCGGCTTTTTTCTGCAGCTTGGCGGCACGCAGGATGGCGGGCAGGCCTTTGCCGATGTTGTGGAGGAAGGGTTTTTCCTCGTGGCCTTTTTCGCCGCGTTTGATGGCGTCCCATTGCTGAAGTACGGCATCCGTCGTAGTTGCGTCGCTTTGGGCGAAGACATGCGGGTGGCGGCGCACGAGTTTGTCGGAAATTCCGCGTGCGACATCGTCGAGCGTGTGGCGTCCGGCTTCCTCGGCGAGTTCGCTGTGGAAGACCACTTGCAGGAGCAGGTCGCCGAGTTCTTCCAAGAGGTGTTCGTGGTCCTCGCGCTGAATGGCGTCGATCGTTTCGTAGGCTTCTTCGATCAGGTTCGGGATGAGCGAGGCATGCGTTTGCTCCGCATCCCATGGGCAGCCACCGGGTGCGCGGAGGCGGTGCATGATGGCGCGGAGGCGGTCGATTTGCCGGTCATTCTCCGGGCAGTGCATCATTTCGGCATCGGTCATGGGTCGGTGGATCGTTGTTTGGCGGCATCGCGCAGCACCTCGCGTTCGCGGTCGGTGAGGCTTTGGAAACCTTGGAGTGAAATTTTGTCGAGGATGAGGTCGACCTCGGCATCTCTTTCGAGGTCGATGATGGTGCGCGGTCTGATTTTTCTTTCGGCCGGATTGTTTCGGCGTGGGGTGCCGGAGGCATGGCGACCGGAGAGAAGTTGCGGCCAGCGCATGAGGATGGCGCCGATGATGGCACCGCCAAGGTGGCCGGCTTCACCGCCTTCGTTGCCGCCGAACTTGAGGATGATAGAGCCGGCTGAGATCGCGAGCAGGGCGATGGCGAGTTGGCGCATCGAGAGTTCGATCGGCGGAAAGAGCAATGAAACGCGCAGGTTCGGGGCGGTGATCGCGACGCCGATGAAGATCCCGTAGATGCCGGCCGAGGCTCCGACGAGGATGGATTGCGAATCGGCGGGCACGATACCGGTCAGTGTGAGCAGCGAGAAGAAAGCCGCGCCGCCGATGCCGCATAGGAGGTAAAAAATCAGAAAGCGTTGTGAGCCCCACCAGCGTTCCATCCATGGGCCAAAGAAGAAGATGCCCAGCGCGTTAAAGAGCAGGTGGCCGAGGCTGCCGTGGAGAAACTGGAAGCTGATGAAGCGCCAGACTTGCAAGTGCTGAACGGCGGATCCGATTGAGAATGCGCCCCAGTCGAGGAGCTTGGGAATTTTTTCTCCGTCGAGATTGGAATCGAGAACGAATGGGATGAGCAGGTAATCGAGCAGGAAGATCGCGATGTTGGAGGCCAGCAACCATTTCACCACCGGGGTGAGGTTGGAGAGGAATCCGCCTTGCGGTGAGCGGTGGTAGTCGCGATCGGCGATGCCCATGGTTGTTATTGATTGGTATGCGGCAGCAGCTCAGGCGCCAATCGGGTGCCAGACGGTTTTGGCTTCGGTGAAATCACGCAGTTGCCATGCGCTGTCGAATGTGGCGTCGAACCAATCGGCGTTGGGCGCGGTGCTGCGCACGCGTTTGACGCTGGCCGCCGCGCCTTGCTCGAGAATTTTGGCAGTGGATGGATCGACCGCCGCGGCGATTGCGCGGATGTGTTCGTGAGTGGCGAAGGTCGGCGCGAGTTCGGTGACATCGCCGCTGAGGAGATTCACCACGCCGGCTGGGAGGTCGGAGGTTGCGAGCATTTCGCCAAGCAGGATAGCAGGGTAGGCGTGGCTTGATGGTGCCAGCGCGACGACCGAATTTCCGGCAGTGATCGCGTGGAGGATCAGCGTCACCAGTGCGAGCAGCGGATTTTTTGGCGGGGCGATGATACCGACGATGCCGACTGGTTCGGTGATGGTGAAATTGAAATGCGAAGAGGCCACCGGATTCACCGTGCCAAGGACCTGCTCGTATTTGTCGGCCCAGCCGGCGAAGTGGACGATGCGATCGATCGTGGCACTGACTTCGCGCGCGGCGGATTTCGCATTGGTGAGCGTGAGGGCCTCGGTCATTTCCGCGGAGCGTGCCTCGAGCATTTCGGCGAGGCGATAAAGGATTTGCGCGCGGTTATAGGGCGAGCGTTTCGCCCATGCGGCGCCACCTTTTGCCGCGGCCTCCACCGCATTGCGCAGGTCTTTTTTGGAACAAAGCGGAATGTTTGCGAAGAAGGCGCCCGAACGATCTTTGATCGCAACCACGCGTCCGCTTTCGGACCGGGTGAAAGCGCCGCCCACGAAGCACTTTGGTGTTTTGGTCACTTTCATCAAAGTGTCGGGCGAGTCGGGCCTTGGGCTTTTCAAGCGATGTGGCTTTGATAAGCCGAGGCATCCATCAGGCGTGCCGCGTCGGCGGGATCCTTGACGCGAAGTTTGAAGATCCAGCCTTTGCCGTAGGGGTCGGTGTTGACGAGCGAGGGGTCGGCCTCGACAGCCTCGTTGGCTTCGATCACTTCGCCGCCGATCGGCGCGTAGATGTCGGAGGCGGCTTTCACGGATTCGACGACCGCGGTCGGATCGCCGGCATCGACCTTGCGACCGATGCTGGGGAGTTCGACAAAGACCACATCGGTGAGTTCGGCTTGAGCGTGATCGGAGATGCCCACGGTGGCGATGTCGCCTTCGAGGCGGATCCATTCGTGAGAGGCGCAGTAGCGGAGATCGGCAGGGATGTTCATGGGATGGTGATGAGTGGTGTGGGAGTGGAGATGGTGGAAATTAAGCCTGTGAGCCGGGTCGGTAGAAAGGTTTTTTCACCACCTCGGCAGGGAATGCGCGATCGCGTATTTGGATTTGGAGGCGGGTGCCAAGTTTCGAATATTCGGCGGGCAGGTAGGCCATGCCGATACCGATCGAGAGGCTTGGCGAGAGGGCGCCGCTTGAGAGTTCGCCGATCGTGCGGCCATCGGAGTCGAGCACCGGGTAGTGAGCGCGCGGGGGCGGGGATTTTTCGGTGCAGCGGATCGCAGTGAGTTTCAGTTGCGGGCCGTCGAATTTTTGTTGGGCGAGGATTTCGCGGCCGGTGAAGGCGGATTTTTGCAAATCACAAAAGAACCCGAGTCCGGCTTCGATCGGGGTGCGATCGGGTGCGAGGTCATTGCCATTGAGCGGGAAGCCCATTTCGAGGCGAAGCGTGTCGCGTGCGCCAAGCCCGCAGGGCGCGGCACTGGCGGCGATAAATTTTTTCCAGATTGTGATGCCAACGGCGGCCGGGCAGAAGAACTCGAATCCATCTTCGCCGGTGTAGCCCGTTCGGCAAACGATCGATCCATCGGCGAGGGTGGCGATGCCATTGCGCGGAGGGAGGCTTTCAGCGGGAAACACGCGTGCAAATACTTGCGTGGCCTGTGGCCCTTGGATCGCCATGCCGGCCCATTTTTCGCTCTCATTGCGCATCGTCGCGCCATTGGAGAGGTGGCTGGCGAGCCATGCGACATCTTCGTCGATCTTCGAGGCATTGATCACCAGGAAATACTCATCGGCCGCGCTGCGATAGGCGATGAGGTCATCGATCACGCCGCCATTTTCATTGAGCATGATCGTGTACTGGCCTTCGCCGACCGCGAGTCGTGCGAGGTCGTTGGTGAGCAGGCGGTTGAGTTGATCGAGTGCGCCGGGGCCACTGATAAACACCTGGCCCATGTGCGAAATGTCGAAGATTCCGACCTTTTGGCGTACCGCCCGGTGTTCATCGATGATCGAGCTGTATTGGACGGGCATGTTCCACCCAGCGAAGGGCACCATCCGGGCGCCGAGGGAGAGATGGGCAGATTCGAGCGGCGAATGGTGGAGGTCGGACATCGGTTAGGTAAAGACTGGGGAGCGGCGCTGGGTCTGTCAATCGGGCATCGGG